>DATMSL010000191.1:0-24981 GCA_035565435.1 Dyadobacter sp.
GAAATTTGTGAAGGCCCGTCATATCAGGATTTTGCAGCCCATCACAATCAAAAACTTTTATGACGTACAGAACTCTTTGACCATTCTGTACGACGGTGAAGTTTCTTTCGGATCCGATGAGCCTCAGAGGGTTGAGGAAGGGGATATGCTCTTCATTCCGGGAGGTAAGCATGCTACCGTGACGTACGGAAACGGCGCGTCAGCCAAAACCGTGTCGAACGAAGAGTTCATGACCAACCGTGACAATTATATCGAAGCAGGCCACGACCCGGCATTGATCGGAAAGCTGCCCAACTCCTTCGGTTTGATATCTTTCGAAGCGAAAGTATTTGATACTGTAAACTTTTTCACGTCCCTGGACGTGCCTCCGTTCCTGATCAAACGCGACGACCAGATCGCCGCTACGATCAACCAGATACTGACGGAAGATATGCTCGATACTCCTGGAAAAGGCCGTATCATCAAGATCAAAACCGAAGAGGTAGTGATTGAGATCATCCGTTATATTTTGAAAAACAAACTGTTCGTTGAGCAGCTCGTTACCAACAGTACCTATTTCAAAGATCCTCGTCTGATCGACATTTTCGCTTACATCAAAGACAACCTGGGCGGTGACCTGTCGAACAAGGTGCTTGCCAATGTAGCGAACGTATCAGAGGACTATGTAGGTCAGTATTTCAAAATGCTGACCGGTATCAACCCGCAGGATTACATCGAATACCAGCGCATGGAAAAGGCGGTGGATCTGCTCCGCACGTCGAAGAAAAGTATCCGCGCGATCGGTTCCGATGTAGGTTACAAAGACACGGCTTATTTCTGCCGCCGCTTCAAAATGATGTTCGGTATCCCGGCTGGGAAAATGCGTCGTCGCGAATCGCTGATGAATGTTTAGAATGTAATGTTAGACTATAATTGAAAAAGAGAACCGGTTCCGGTTCTCTTTTTTTATGCCCGGATATCATTGCGCGGGAGTTAATTGCACTGTCGTAACCTTCCATTTCCCTCCCGAGCGCACGCATACGCTGGTGTATGCGACGTTACCGCTAAAGCCATTGTTCTGAATCCTCGCGCTAACATTCCAGAAGCCTTGTACGACCGCCACATCCCCGTACGTACGCGTGCGTGTGCCTGTGAGCATACCCGAGTCGACGATAATATAGCCTTGCCCGATTGCCTGCTGCAGGGCGCGGCCGTCGATCGTTTGGCCATTGTAATTAGTCACGGTAAAATCATTGGAAATGAGGTTACTGACGGCCGCCGCATTTTCGTCCAGCATGGCCTGGAAAAACAGATTGGAGCATTCGGTACCGTCGATGGGCTGCGGAGTGTTGTCCTGGGCAGATGCGGCCAGCGAAGCGAAGGTTAACAGGAAAACGGTCAGGAGTTGTTTCATCATGTGGTCAGATGTTGTCAGGTTTGGTCAGGTATTGTCAGGTTTGGTCGGGTGTTGTTTGTTGTTGGTTTGAGAGCGTGCGATTTTTAGCAATATTCTCGCATTGTATGGCTAGATTCGCCTCAGTTTTGAATGAACGAATTATGACAATGAAGTTATCTATAAAAATCCTGTTGACCGCGTTAATCGGCTTTATTGCCGGCTGTTCTAGCGCACCCGACAAAATAGGCAATCTGGACCTTAAAAAGTGGCGCGGCGATCGTGGAGGCTGCAACGACGTCCGTAAAGGCCTGGAAAGCGATTTTAAGAGGGCTGAAAAAGAATTGAAGGGAAAGTTTGCCGACACGATCGGTGAAATATTGGGCAGGCCGGATATTCATCAGCTCGGCGAGCGGAATACCAAGTTCTACGTTTATTACCTGAGCAAAGGCCCTCAATGCGAGAATATGCAGGCTAGATCGGCCTCACGGAAGGTAATATTGAAATTCAATGCGGTAGGATTGCTATCGGAGATCACTTACCAGGACAGGCCGCTGTAATTTCTGAACCCATTAACCCGGTCACAAATAGAACTTTTTGATTTTAATCAGCTGCTCCACGGGCTCGGGTACCATGTAGCGGATCGACTGGCCTTTCTTAATGCATGCGCGGAGAAAAGTAGCCGAAATATCCAGCAAAGGCGCTTCCACGAATTTCACATCCGGATGGTTACCGAATGCGTGCGGCTTTGAATTGGGCCTTGGATACACGTACAGGCCGGTGTATTCCAAAATCTTGTCGTAATTCTTCCAATTGGTGAATTGCGCCAGATTATCTTCCCCCATGATCAGTTTGAACTGGTGCTGCGGAAATTTCTCCTGCAAGCGAACGATCGTGTCGATCGTGTAGCTCGGCTTCGGCATATGGAATTCGATGTCGTTCGCCCGAAGCAGCGTGTTATCCGAAATAGCACGCTGCACGAGGTCGAAACGGTCGAATTCGTGCAGGAGACTATTATTTTTCTTGAATGGATTTTGCGGGCTCACGATAAACCACACCTGTTCGAGGTCGGTAGTGGTGGCCATCGTGTTGGCAATGATCAAATGACCGACATGAATGGGATTGAACGATCCGAAAAACAGGCCGATCTTCATTGCTCAGACTAAATTTTAGGATTGGATGAATGCCTGAACGAGATCTTCCGCTTTGGCAAGCGTTTCGTCCAGTTCATCATTGATCAGGACAATGTCGAACTCGTGCTCGAAACTCTGTTCGTAACGCACTTTGGCCAGGCGCGTGGCTAGCGTTTCGGGCGTTTCGGTGCCGCGGCCCGACAGGCGGCGCTGGATTTCTTCGTCGGAGGTAACCTTTACGAACACAGCGAGTGCGGCGTCGCCATATGCTTCTTTCAGTTTCAATCCTCCTTTCACATCCACATCGAAGAGGACGTGTTTGCCTTCATCCCAAAGGCGTTGTATTTCTGATTTGAGCGTGCCGTAGTAGTTACCGGCGTAAACTTCCTCCCATTCCGCAAACTGCTGATCCGCTATCTTCTGACGGAAGTCCTGTAAGGTCAGGAAGTAGTAATCTTTGCCGTCTATCTCGTAATCGCGGCGCGGGCGCGTACATGCCGAGACAGAAAATGCCAGTTGCTGTGTGTATTTATTTAAAAGATGCCTTACGATGGTGGTCTTTCCGGATCCGGAAGGGGCAGAAAATATGATAAGCTTACCTTTCACTCGAACAGATTAACTGTTAATTTTTGAAATAATCGTATTGAGAATGCTATCCGGGCAAGGTTTCTTGACAATTTTCATGTTGAGGGAATCCTTGATGCACTTTTCCAGGCGATAGGCCTCGATACAAGGGATGCATTTATCCATGTTTTCGCGGAAGTGGTCCTTCTCTGCTTCGCTCGCCTCATCATCCAGGATTGCCTGAATGATTTTCATACACTCGGCATGGTGCTCACAGGTATGCTTCATTTGTTTTTGCGCAACTTCTGTTACAGAAGGCGTCGTGGAAGATGCATTCATTAGTTAAAATGAAAAAAGAATAATGGAATATTGTACAGTTGTACCCTATAACCGAAGAGGTTGCAAAAAAAGTTTCACAACCTATGAATCATATCCCATTGAGCTCGCGTAGCTTCTGAGTTTTTCTTTCAGGAGGTTACGTGCGCGGTGCAATCTGGACCTCACTGTTCCGATAGGAATGTCCAGGATTTTGGCCATCTCTTCGTAAGTGAAACCCTCGATGTCGCAGAGAATGATGACCGTTCTGAAGTCGACAGGAAGGGCGTTGAGCGCGTTCGCAACTTCATCGCCGATCAGTTCCTGTACAGCATCGGCACGGAGATCTACGGTATAAGTGGTATCAGATGCTTCCTCGGAATTATAGGTCGTTTCAACTTCCTGATAATCAACTTTGGAAGGTTCTTTACTTTTTTTACGGTAGTCGTTGATGAAGCTGTTTTTGAGGATCCTGAAAAGCCAGGCTTTTGCGTTGGTACCCTGTTCGAATGAAGATATAAATCGGAACGCCTTCAGATAGGTATCTTGAACCAGGTCGTTTGCATCGTCTTCGTCCATGGTGAGACGGAAGGCGAAGTTGTACATGGAATCAATGTGTGGCATGAACTCGCGGTTAAATACTTCATAACGAAGATCGTCCGTGTATTCATTAGTCGTGAGCGTTTCTGACATGGCAACTAACATAGGAATGCTGAATTTACAAAGATTAATAACAGCTCCAATTCGTACAAATTAAAATTTGATAAATGGCTGAATGGAGCGTCCTAACTGCCCTTATTTCACGATAAAATTAAAAAGAGCTGGGATGAGTAACCTGCCTCCCAAACGGTGTCGCCTCGTATCGTTAATTTAATGTTAATACATCAAATTCCGAGCCAAAAACGAGGCTCCGCCAAAATGTCATGCTAGCGTTTGGAGAAGAGTTCCAGCAGGATGATGAGGATGGTTGTGAAGAGCGTGCTGGCACCGATGCGGATCAGCGTATAAAGGATCATTCCAAAGTTGTTCATCTCCATCAGGAACAGCATGGAATGGTGGATCAAAATGAGCGGGAAAATGTACGAGACAAATGCCCCCAGCCCCTGCGCACGTATGCCTACCTCCGCGCGCTCGGCCCCGCGCGACTTCATCTGGTAATGGATCAGGAATGGCCTCAGGTAGGCGATCAGCACCGTGGCGGAGGCGTTCATGCCGAATGTATTCGAAAAAACATCCACTACAAAGCCCACAGCGAAGGCTATCAGCAACGTATACATCCGGTCCATGTCTGCAGGCAGCAGCAGGATGGCCGCAATGTAAATGAAGCAGAACGCGTAGTTGAACAGTACGATATTCCGCATGAAGAAGATCTGCAAAAACAGGTAAAGCAGGATCATCAGGGAATATTGTATCGCCTCGCGTAAGCTCATTTTTTCAGTTCTATGGTTCTTGCTTTAAGATTTTCCTGTTCTACAAGTTGGTGATTTTGTACCACATACACGTACGACAGGTTCCGGAAGTCGGTCGCCAGTTTCAATACAATGTTGTAAAACGTCTGGTTTGGGTTCACGGCTACACTCTGCACTTTTCCGACCATGATATTGGGAGGAAAAACAGAGTTTTGATCGGATGTTACCGCCGAGTCGCCCTTGAAAACTTTGGTATACTTCGAAACATCGATCATGTCGATCAGATTAGGATCTTTCCCGTCCCATTTGGCGTAACCGATTTCTTTGCTGCGCACAAGCTTGGACGAAACCATGAAGTTCGAATGCAGGATCGACGTGATCACCGAATAATGCTCGGAGCAGAACCGCACCTTACCGACCACGCCCGTCGCCGAAATGACGCCCATGCCGGGTTTAATGCCATGCGCCGTACCCTTGTCGATCGTGATGACGTTGTTCGCCTTGTTGGTTTCGTTGTCCACCACTTTGGCAACCGTATAGCTAAACCGAGCCGCAAACGCAGAATCCGGGACATAACCGGCCGGCAACTGGCTCGGGTTAGTCTGGCTCAGCCGCGCTACCTGCGCGTGCAAATGCGCGTTCTCGCTCGCGAGGTCGGCATTGATCTCGTCGAGCTTGGTATAATCGCGGACCGAGTTCGAAAACGCGAGTGTTTTGGCGACGTAGTAATTCGAAGTATTGAAATAGGTTGCTCCCCAGTAGGTATTGTTGCGCACGATCATCCAGACACTGAGCACTTCCAGCAGCACAAATACCAAAAAGAAACGATTCCGGACAACGAAATCAACGAGTTGGAGCATGGGGTTAAATGTTCACGCGCAGTTCATCAATGGGTGCACATGGCGCACATTGCGCAAAAATAGAAAATTTTTTACGCCCGGCGCATCGTGCGCAGATGGATGAACTGCGCGCTCCGATCCTACGAAATCAGTACAGGCTTGTATAATTCGAGGTTTTTGAGGACTTCCCCGGTACCTTTCACTACCGCCTTCAACGGATCGTCGGCGATGTGTACGGGCAGCTTGGTTTTCTGAGCGATACGTCTGTCGAGGCCGTGGATCAATGCGCCGCCGCCTGTGAGGTAAATACCGTTTTTGAAAATGTCCGCAGAAAGCTCTGGTGGAGAAATTTCGAGGGCTTTCATTACGCCCTCTTCAATTTTGGAGATCGATTTATCGAGAGAATAAGCGATTTCGCTGTAAGTGACGCGGATTTCCTTTGGAATACCCGTCATAAGGTCGCGGCCGCGGATCTGGTAATCATCCAAAGGCACTTCAAGTTCAGGCGACGCTGAACCGATGGCCATTTTGATCAATTCCGCAGAGCGTTCACCGATCAGCAGGTTGTGCTCGCGGCGCATGTAATCTACGATATCACGTGTGAAAACATCGCCCGCAATGCGTACCGACTGCTCACAGACGATACCCGACAATGCGATTACCGCGATTTCGGTAGTACCGCCGCCGATATCGACGATCATTACCCCGTTTGGCTGTGTAATATCGATTCCGATACCGATTGCCGCAGCAATAGGTTCGTGTACCATATAGACTTCCTTCGCGCCGGCGTGCTCGCAGGAGTCTTTTACCGCACGTTTTTCAACCTCGGTAATTCCCGAAGGAATACAAACCACCATGCGGTGAGAAGGAGTGAAGAAACGGCTACCGGTATCGATCATTTTGATCATCCCACGGATCATCATTTCGGCCGCGGTAAAGTCGGCGATCACCCCGTCTTTCAGCGGACGGATCGTTTTTATATTCTCATTCGTCTTCTCGTGCATTTGCATTGCCGTATGGCCAATCGCCAGCACTTTGCCGGTGGTTTTGTCCATGGCAATGATCGACGGCTCATCAACAACAACAGTATCTTTATGGATGATCAGAGTATTGGCAGTACCTAAATCGATCGCTATATCGCTCGTCAAAAAATCAAACAATCCCATATATATTTTTAAAAACTTTTGCTCCCTTTGATTTCAGGATGGCAAAATTACAGATTATTAACCACAAACAAAGGCATTTAAAAAATTTCGGTATGCGGTATCCGAAGGGCGTAAAACTAGTTGCAAAGGGCTTTCCAAGCGGGTTTCTAGTAAGCTTTCCAAGCGGCTTTCCAAGCGGTTTAAAATCATGGAATTTGTAATTCCTGCGTACATTTGTTTTCACTATGGGAATCAGATCAGTTTTAAGCAGGCCGCTGGCCCGTTACATTGTCAAGCAGCAACAGGAATGGATCGCGCGAAGTGTTGAGGTCCAGGAAAAATGGAGGTCGGAGCTGGTAAAGAAGGCGGCTGACACGCAGTTTGGGAGAGATCATTTCTTCAAAGACATTCATAGCTACTCCGATTTCAGGGAAGCCGTTCCGGTGCACGATTATGAAGACCTGAAACCTTATGTGGAGAAAATAAAATCAGGGGAAAGTGATATTTTGTGGCCGGGCAAGCCGCTCTATTTTGCCAAAACATCGGGAACTACCTCGGGTACCAAATACATCCCAATTTCCAAAGATTCCATCTCTAATCACATCGACTCGGCCCGTAATGCCATTTTGACGTATATTGAAGAGACGCAAAAGGCTGATTTTCTGGATAATAAGCTGATTTTCCTATCTGGCAGCCCGATACTGACAAACACAGGCGGGGTACTGACAGGACGCCTGTCAGGCATTTCCAACCACCACGTGCCGGGTTACCTGCGCTCGAACCAGCTACCGAGCTACGAAACGAATTGCATCGAAGACTGGGAAACCAAACTCGACAAGATCATCGACGAGACGCTCGACCAGCGCATGTCGCTCATTTCGGGCATTCCGCCTTGGGTGCAAATGTATTTCGACCGCATTACCGAGCGGACCGGCAAGAAGATCAAGGACGTGTTCCCTGATTTTTCGCTCTTCATATATGGGGGTGTAAACTTCGAGCCCTACCGCGCCAAATTGTTCGAATCCATCGGCAAGCGCATCGATTCCATTGAGTTATACCCGGCTTCGGAAGGCTTCCTGGCTTACCAGGACAAACAAAACGACGAAGGCCTGCTGCTTTTGCTCGATACCGGTATTTTCTTCGAATTTATTCCCGTAGAAAACTACTTCGACGAGAACCCGCGCCGATTATCCATCGGCGAAGTGGAAGTAGGCAAAAATTATGCGGTGATAGTCAATAATAATGCGGGACTGTGGGGTTACTCGTTGGGCGATACCGTCAAGTTTGTCTCGACAGACCCTTACAAAATATTGGTAACGGGCCGGATCAAGCATTTCATTTCCGCATTCGGTGAGCACGTGATCGGCGAGGAGATTGAAAAAGCATTGAAATACGCATTGGAAAGGCATCCGGAAACAGAGGTGATCGAATTGACCGTCGCGCCGATGGTAAATTCGACGGATGGCGGTCTTCCTTATCACGAATGGCTGGTGGAATTTGCTACGAGGCCGGACGACATGGAACAGTTTGCGAACGACCTCGACCGCAGGCTAACCGAGCTGAACATTTATTACAAAGACCTGATCACCGGAAGTATCCTGCGCCGCCTCGAACTTACGCCGCTGCGCAAGAACTCCTTCATCGACTATATGCGCGCCAATGGAAAGCTCGGCGGCCAAAACAAGGTGCCGCGCCTCTCCAACGACCGCAAAATCGCCGACGAACTGACCCGGCTGAACCAAAATTGACCGAACCTAACAGTGAGAATGCAATGAAAAAAAGAGTAGCCATTTTAGGTTCAACCGGTTCCATCGGCACCCAGGCCCTCGAAGTGATCGCGGCCCATCCGGAAATTTTCTCGGTTACCGTGCTAACCGCCGGCGATAATGCGGATCTGCTCATCGAGCAAGCCGTGAAATTCAAACCCGAGGAAGTTGTTATTTGCAATGAACAGCATTATGAAAGGGTCAAAGCCGCCCTTTTTCCATTCAATATCAAAGTTTACAGCAGCGCCTCTGCGTTGGTTTCGGTTGTAGAATCGGACCATGTAGATGTAGTACTGACCGCCATGGTAGGCTATGCGGGCCTTCTGCCGACCATTCATGCGATCAAAGCCGGAAAACACATTGCATTAGCCAATAAGGAAACGCTCGTGGTGGCCGGCGAGGTGATTACAGCTCTGGCCAAACAGTATAATGTCAGCATTTACCCTGTCGATTCGGAGCATTCAGCCATTTTTCAATGCCTTGCGGGAGAACAGGACAATGCGATTGAAAAAATTATACTGACCGCGTCAGGCGGCCCGTTCCGGGGTAAAGACCGCGCATTCCTCGCGCATGTAACGAAGGCGCAGGCGCTCAAACACCCGAACTGGAGCATGGGCGCGAAGATCACGATCGACTCCGCGACGTTGATGAACAAAGGTTTGGAGGTAATTGAGGCAAAATGGCTGTTTGACCTGAATGCTTCGCAAATAGACGTGATCGTACATCCGCAAAGTATTGTCCATTCGCTGGTGCAGTTCGAAGACGGGAGTATTAAGGCACAAATGGGCCTGCCGGATATGAAACTGCCGATTCAGTACGCACTATATTATCCGCAACGACTGAAATCCGACTTCCCCCGGTTCAATTTCATGGATTATCCTTCACTCACTTTCGAGAAGCCCGATCTGGAAACATTCCGCAACCTGGCGATCGCTTATGAGGCACTGGAAAAAGGCGGAAATGCCGCTTGTATCGTCAATGCAGCCAATGAAATTGCCGTTGACGCATTCCTGCACGATAAGATAGGTTTTCTGGATATTTCGGACGTTATTGTCGAGAGCCTTGCCAAAATCGCATTCATCGGGAATCCTTCAATCGGGGATTACGTTGAGACGAACGAAGCTACAAGGCGTTTTGCTTCTGAAATGATACAGGTTAAAGTCTAAATGAAAACCACCTTTTTGAAATACCTGTCTGTTGCGCTTGCCAGTACATTGAAATTCTTCGGAGGGCCGATTGCGGGGGTTGTGCTAAAACTAACCTGGATAGAAACCGCTTTATGCTCGGCTGTCGGCATGATGTTCACGGTGTTCGTGCTCACATACGTAGGCGGCGCGATCCGCAACCTCATTCAGAAATACCGCAAGTCCCCGCCCAAAAAATTCACCAAAACCAACCGCATTGCAGTCAATATCTGGCGCAAATTCGGGATCGTAGGCATTGCATTCCTTACGCCGCCGCTGTTCACGCCGCTCTTCGGGCCTATTCTGGCCGTCGCATTCCGTGTGCCGAAGGGTTCGATATTCTTGTGGATGTCGGCCAGTGCGCTCGTGTGGGGGCTGGCGATTTCCTACATCGCCCACAAAATGACTTTTATCCAGGAGTGGATTAAATAGCAATTACCGGCTGACTTCCTTCTTCGGCGCGTTGGTTTTCTTCATAAAATCACCTTGCGAGAAGTACTTTTCGATGAGGCAGTACATCAATATAAAGAAGTACCGGCTACCCATTTCCTTGATTTTCAGCTTTGATTCGCCGTATTTCCGGTTGGTCCAGCTATTGGGCACCACGGCGTAGTTATAGCCGCGCACCATCGCTTTTAATGGAAGTTCAATGGTTAAATTGAAGTGAGGGGCCAGAAAGGGTTTAATACCTTCGATGGTTTCGCGCTTGTAGAGCTTGAATGCATTGGTCGTATCATTGTATTTAATACCCATTACCATGCGCACAATGGCATTCGCCACACGGTTGATTACCTTTTTCAATGCAGGATAATCGATTACTTTACCACCCTTTTCCCAGCGCGAGCCGAAAACGCAGTCGTAATCGCCTTCCAGCATTTTGTAATAGAACTTCACGAGATCCTCGGGGTCGTCGGACATATCGGCCATAAAAACGGCCACGCAATCGCCTTTGAAACGTTCCAAGCCATAGCGCACCGCATAGCCAAAGCCATTCGGGCCGGGGTTGGTGTAATAAACGAGTGTAGGAATTTGAAGGGAAAGCTCGTCCAGCACACGCAATGTCCCGTCTTTCGAATTGTCGTTGGTGACACAGATTTCGTGGGGAATATTGTACTTATTTAATGTATTGTGTAAAGATACAAGCGTGTGAGTGATCGATTCTTCTTCGTTATATGCTGGTATTACGACGCTTAGCTTCATAAATGTATTTCGTGTTAAACAGTACAAATTAAAGATTATTAATTCGAACTGCCAATTTTTTCAAGGCTGGCAAGGAGTTCGTCATAGCGTTGCAAGGTCTTGGAAAGGGTCGCATCATAGCGCCCATCAAGCCAGTTACCTACATTGACGAACATTTGTTTTCTGTTTTGTAAAAATTTCAAATTGGTGTGCGCATGTACATTGCTCAGGCCGGCGCTATGCTTGCGGTACACACCCATGACTTCATTTAAATACCCGATTTTACCCTTCGCAGCGAGCTGGAACATAATGGCCCAATCGCCGGCTGCTGCTTTCGCGTGCCAATCGGCGAAATCTTCGGTCAGGAAATGGTTGCGGTAAACCCAGCTTGCCGTAGCCATAAACCATTTGTCTTCCAGCAAATCTTCGATGGTTGAAACCGCCCTCTGATCAGCTGCATTGAAAAAATGCGATGGTGAGCCGTCTTCATAAATGACTTCCATATTGTGATGGCAAACTGCAAAATCGTGGTTCTGTTCCAGAAAATCGACCTGTTTTTGGAGTTTCAACGGGTCAGTCCAGTAGTCGTCGCCTTCGCACATCGCTACATATTCGCCCCGGCAGGCTTTCAGCAGTTGCAGCACATTATTTCTTCCGGCAAACTCGCGCGGTTCTTTCGGGCCCTGGTTTTCAGAATGCAAAAAAGCCCGGATTAACCCAGGCCTTTTTGCAGAATATTTGCGAATAATGTCCGGCGTCGCGTCGGTCGAAGCATCGTCCCCGATCACAATTTCAAAGTCAAAGCTGGTTTGCTGCATGAATGCGCCTTCCAGCATTTGACCAATGTATTGCTCGTGGTTATATGTCGGTACGCAAACGGAAAGTTTCATTCGGATTTTAGCTAAAAACCTCTTTCAGCTGCTCTACCGTCGGGAAATCCGGGGTTACGAGCTCTGTTTCGGGTTTGTAAATGTACGCCATCGGGTAGCCGCGCTCGATGAATGTCGGTTCGTCGAGATTGTTGTAACGCAGCTGCACCGACCAGCGGATGTTGTTGGTAATGTTGTTGCCCGACTGGTGGATCAGGAATGCCGAGAAGATCAGGATATCACCGACCTGGAATTCAGTTTGAACAAAATCTTCATCCTTTAATTCAACAGTAATCCCTCCCTGATAACCGGAAGTAGAAGAAGCCTGCAAGCCGATCTTGTGGCTGCCCGGGATCACCTGCAATGCGCCGATTTCCGCACCGGCATCTACCATCGGGAACCAGATCACCGCGCTGTCGAGCGAGCCCTGGCCTGTGCGCCAGTCCTGGTGGGCGTCAAGCTTCCAGTGCTTGCTGCCGTCTTTGGAGAGAAAGCGGCTGTTAAACTGCATGGCAGCCCGTGCACCGATGATCGGTGCTGAGAGACCGACGTCTTTTAACAAATTTTCAATAACCGGGTCGACGCCGAGACGGTGCAACGAAAATGAATGCTGAACCGTTTTGCCTGTACTTACAAAGCCATCGAAATCCTTTTCGAAAAACTCGAACATGGCATTTTCGAAGGTATCGCGGTCGTCGATATCGACGGTTTTGCCCGTTACGCGTTTGATCTGCGTCGCAAAAATCTTGCGGGCGTCGGTGTATATTTCATTAATAACGCCCTTGTCGAGGTAATTTCTCAAAAGGACATAACCATCGCGGTTGAACTGCTCCTGAAGTGTACTCATTGTGCGATCACGTTTGTGACATTTAATGGTGATTTCTTCAAAATTATCTCGCCATTGTTGCCGAGGCTATGACTAGCCTCAGTTTGATTCAGAATATTAATCTTCCCAAACCGCATAGCCAAAACCTGCTGCACCGAAGCCATTGCCATTATAAAGCAGGTAACGCTTGCCATTGTGCTGGTAGAAATTGGCATAATCGATCATTTCGTAGTCGAAATCTTCCGGGTTGTCGGATTTCGCAATGCCTACCAAATGATCTTTGCGCTCCCAGGTCGTGCCGTCGGCCGACTCGGCGTAGCCCAGGCGGTAGCTCTGGTTGCGGTCGGTGCGGTAATCGCGGGAGTGGCGGTAGGAGTAGTACATTTTGTAAATACCATCTTCCTTAAATACGCTCGGGCGGCCTACTGCGTGCAGGAAATCGTCGAAATCCAATGTAGGAATGTCGCTGATCTCCCAGTGGATGCCGTCTTTCGAAGTCGCGGATTGCGCGCGGTAGTAAGGTTCGGGGTAATCGTGGATCATCTCGCATTTGTGGCCCGAAATGTACCACATCCGCCAGGTACCGTCATCGTCGATCAGTACCGAAGGCTGCGCGGCCCAGAGCGGGTTCTGAATGCTGCGGTCCATAATAGGCCCGCGGAACATCTTTTTGAATGTGAGCCCCCCATCGTGGCTTACCGAAAGGCCCATGGAAAGCCGGTAGGAGTTCCAGGTACGGTTCCAGCCGGTGTAGTAGAGCCAGATGTCGCCATTCGGGCGGTCGACAAACCATGCCGGCATGGCGCCGGTTTCGTCGTATTCACCCGGACCGCCGAGTTCGAGCACGGGTTTGTCGTGTATGTAAAGGATCTTTTTGGGATCGTCGTAATCCACGTCGATGAACGTCGGCCGCGATTGCGTGCTGTTGTCCCGCGTCGAGAAATAAATCCTCAGAAAATCCTTGTGTTTATAGGCAAATGGCACCTGCGCATGGCTCTGACTGTGCGCCAGACTGCCGTCAGGTTTATAAATAACTCCTTTTTTAACCCACATTGGAACGTTGAATTTTGGTATTGAGTAATGGCGTAATGCTTAGTCGACTGCTTTTTCAGCACGCAGGCGCCAGTTATCAACGAAATCTTTGCCCGGGATCGGCAGATCAATATCCACTTCCGGAGCCTTCGCGGTAACGCGGTATTCCATTACATAAAATGCATTTCCGAACACGTAATGCAACTTGAAGTTCTCGATGTTGGCGGGAACATCTTCCAGTGGCACTTCAGCGCGGAACAGCGGGTTCGCTTTCAGCAAAGTAGCGTAAGTAGGGGTGTTCCGAAGCCATGGGGCCACGCTTTCATCGCCTACTACCACTTTTCCGCCCGGTTTTACGACGCGGGTCAACTCGTCGAATGCGCGTTTGCGCTCCGAGAAGGTGTTAATACCGCCGAAATGGAACACGGCGTCGAAAGTATCGTCCGGGAAAGGCAGGTAAGAGCCGTTTCCGAGGAAGTAATGCACGTTCAAATCGTCGGTAACGAGTTTTTCCTGCGCCAGTTTCAGCATGTTAGGCGAAAGATCGGAGAGAACAGCTGTTCCGCCGGGTCTTACTTTATCCAAAATCAATGCAGAGTCCTTACCGGTTCCGGCGCCTACTTCGAGGGCTTTCATACCGGGTTTCAGCTCCATCAAATCAATAAAAAAGCGGCGGGTAGCGGCTTCGTCGGAATGGTTCAGGGTTTCGAAAACCCAGGAAACACCTTTGTCGTAGCGAAGGAATGCCTGATCGTACAAGTATTGTTCGCGGGCATCTTCGGGTAGCAATTCTTTGGGATACAGCATGTTGACAATGCCTGTATCGCCTACTTCATAAATTGTGCCGTCTTCGCTTTTGAGAGATTTGCCGTCTTCGGCTATGGTTAAAGGGGTTCCTGTGCGTGGACAAACCAATGATTCTAAAAACTCCTGTTGATTCATTTTTGCGTGTCTGATTGATTCATATCTGGTCAAAATTACCCTTTTTCTTTGGAACACCAGCCAATGCCGGCCGCGTTCTTAGCAAATGGGCGATGTGTTTTCTATTGTATGGTAACGATACCACGCCATTTTTTTATTATTACCTTTGAATGTTTTGTAAAGACAACCCGTAGTACTTCCATATCATGTCCCAGCTTCAGGAAAAAATCAAAGCGCTTGCCAAGGATCAGTCGCAAGACATTATTGCTCACCGCCATCACTTGCATAGTAACCCCGAGTTATCATTCGAAGAGTTCAAAACGGCGAAATACGTTGCATCGGAGCTCACAGCAATTGGTCTGCAACCCGAAGAAGGCGTTGCCGGAACGGGCGTGGTGGCGATTATCGAAGGGCGTAACCCGGGCAAGAAAATCGTGGGCCTGCGCGCCGATATGGACGCATTGCCTATCCTCGAAGCGAATGATGTTCCTTATAAATCGAAGGTTCCCGGCGTGATGCACGCATGCGGGCACGATGTGCACACGTCGTCGCTTCTGGGCACGGCGCGCATCCTGCACACGTTGCGCGAGGAGTTTGAAGGGACTATCAAGCTGGTATTCCAACCGGCTGAGGAAAAGGCACCGGGCGGAGCTTCATTGATGATCAAGGAAGGTGTTCTGGAAAACCCGCGCCCTGCCAGCATGGTAGGCCAGCACGTGGCACCGAATATTCCCGTGGGTAAAATCGGTTTCCGGGAGGGCATGTACATGGCCAGCACGGATGAATTGTATTTAACCGTAAAAGGCAAAGGAGGCCACGCCGCGGCACCGCATCAGCTGGTAGATCCTGTGCTCATGGCATCCCATATCATAGTAGCATTGCAGCAGATCATCAGCCGCAACCGCAATCCGGCGAATCCTTCCGTTTTGTCGTTCGGCCGTTTCATTGCCGACGGGGTTACCAATGTGATTCCAAACGAAGTGACCATTCAGGGAACGTGGCGCTGCATGGATGAGGAATGGCGTGAGGACGGTCTGCGCCGCATGAAGAAAATGGCTGAAAGTATCGCCGAAGGAATGGGCGGAAGCTGCGAATTCGAGATTGTGAAAGGCTATCCATTCCTAAAAAACCACCCCGAGCTTACCCGCCGCACCAGAACAGCCGCAGTAGGCTACATGGGTGCCGAGAACGTGATCGACCTCGACCTCTGGATGGCAGGCGAAGACTTCGCATTCTACTCACAAGTGGTGGATTCATGCTTCTACCGCCTCGGAACGCGCAATGAGGCACGCGGAATCATTTCCGGCGTGCACACACCTACATTCGATATAGACGAAAGCGCACTCGAAATTTCGACCGGCCTTATGAGTTGGCTGGCAATTTCTGAGCTGAATGCTTAGGGATATACCTTTTGAAATAGCTGTTGAGTTTCAACGTGATCACACCGAAGATGGCTTCCTTGAAAATGCCTTTCGACATTTTTGAGGCGCCTTTGGTGCGGTCGGTGAAGATGATAGGCACCTCGGTAATGCTGAAACCGTATTTCCAGGAGTTGAACTTCATCTCGATCTGGAATGCGTAGCCGATGAACCGGATGTTGTCGAGATTGATCGTGTTCAGCACTTTGGCCGTGTAGCAAATGAAGCCGGCAGTAGGGTCCATAATCGGCATTCCGGTGATCATCCGCACATAATATCCCGCGAAATACGACATTAGTACGCGGTTAATGGGCCAGTTCACCACATTTACCCCTGTAATATACCGCGAACCGATTGCAACGTCGTGGCCTTCGTTGGCGCACGCATTGTAGAGGCGCACCAGATCCTCGGGCGGATGCGAGAAGTCGGCATCCATTTCAAAAATATAATTATACCCTTTTTCGAGCGCCCATTTGAAGCCGTGGATGTAAGCGGTACCCAGGCCCAGTTTTCCCTTTCTTTCTACGAGGTGAAGGCCCGAAAACTCATTCATTAATTCCTTGACAACCCCTGCGGTGCCATCCGGCGACCCGTCGTCTATGATCAACAGGTCAAACGGATGATTGAGGCTAAAAACCTTCCGGATGATGGCTTCCACATTTTCAAGTTCGTTGTAGGTAGGGATAACTACAATGCAATCGTTCACAGAAATTGTCCAGTTTAGAAGTTAAATGCGTAGTATAGAGCGCGATACAAAAATTTCAGAGCTTAATATTGTTCTTTTTCTCCCGATCCTCAATTTTCTTGTTCACTTTTTCGTAAATGGTTGTCATGCGTTCGGGGTGGCTCATGTAGTAAGAATAGCTTTCGCGGTATGCCGTGGTATCAACCTTGTGTTTTTTCCAGATATCACTTTTCAAACGGTTGAAAATCATGAGCGACGAATCGAGCGATTTCAGCTGCAAACGGTTCACGCGCGACTCGGCCAGATGGATGTCGGTCAGAATGGTGGCCATTTTTTCCTCGGATAATGTCCCTTTTGGTGGTGTTTCGTCTTCGGAACAGGCCGAAAACAGCAACATAAAAAGGGCCAGGAGGCTTATACCGGTCGTGAATTTCATCGCAGGGCGTAGCTTACTATCAAAATACCTATCTTTGTTTTAGGTACACCAGACGACAAAGGTGGTGATTTTTTTGCAAAACTTATGTTTGAGCAGTTTCTGGGAAAGTTAAGGAAGTATGAAATCCGGATGCGGAAAGCGGTGACCAGCGAGCGTCACGGCAATTTCCATTCGGTCTTCAAAGGGTCCGGCCTGGAATTCGACGACCTGCGCTTGTACCAGTACGGCGACGACGTGCGGGCGATCGACTGGAACACTTCTGCGAAAGGCCACGGTACATTTGTCAAGATTTTCAAAGAGGACAAGGAGCAAACGGCGTTCTTCATGCTCGACGTGAGCGCGTCGCAGCAGGTAGGGGAGATCAAGAAGCTCAAAATCGATATTGCGAAGGAAATATGCGGCGTACTTACCCTTTCGGCCATTCAGGAGGCGAGCCGCGTGGGTTTGCTCTGTTTTTCGGATAAAAACGAGCGGTATATCCGCCCGTCCGATGGTATGAAGCACGGTTACGGGCTCATTTCGGAGTTATACAAACTCGTTCCCGAATCGACCAAGACCAATATCGCCGAGGCCATTCTCGTGGCATTGAATGTGCTACGCCGCCGCAGCCTGATATTCCTGATCTCGGATTTTATCGACAACAATTACCAGCACAACCTCAAAGCCCTCGCCCGCAAGCACGACCTCATCGTGATCCACTTGTACGATTCGAGGGAGGTAAATCTGCCGGGACTGGGCATTATCCCGCTTTACGACGCCGAGAAGAAGACCACCGTGTGGGTGAATACTTCTTCGCGCCAGTACCGAGAGGAAATGGCCAACCGCTTCGGAAAAAGAAGCGCCGAGCTCCAAAGGTTGTGCCACCAGAACCGCGCCGACTATATTTCCATCAATACCCAGGAGGATTATGTGCCGGCGCTGATCCATTTGTTTAAGGTGAGGCGTTATACCAAAAGTACGGCACCATCCAATGGCTAGGGTTTTTCAGGTATTCTTTTCGGTAGCAATAGGCTTTTTGCTGTGTTTCCCGGGCATTGCAAGAGATGCACGCAAGCAGCGGATTATGCCCAAAGGCGTTTTCCAGACCGATAGCGTGGAAGTAGGCAAGCCCGTTTATTTCTCCCTTAGCGTACGCCACAGCCCCGAATCCGAGATTTTCTTCCCGGACAGCACCTACGATTTCTCGCCTTTTGAATTGGTATCTCAAAGAACTTTCGTGTCCAACACCGACGCCCGCGGCACACTCGATAGTGCGGTTTATCACCTTATTTCTTTCGACGTATCCAAGGTGCAGAAGCTCCGGTTACCTGTTTTTGTATTCCAAAAGAAGGATTGCACGGCCGTTTTCACCACTTCCGATTCTGTTCTGCTCATCAAAAGCAATAATATTGATCTCAGTAAGAAACCTGTGTTGAAAGAAGAAACCCGGCTTGCCGCCCTGAGCCGGGAGTTCAATTTTTCGATGCTGATCGGCTCGGTGGCCCTGATTATCGGCGTAGTAGGAAGCATTTACTGGGTTTTTGGTCGTGATATTTATAAACAATGGCAGCTGCTCAAATTACAACGCCGGCATCTCGAATACGTGCGCTCGTTCAACCGCCTCATGCGCAGCGCACGCGAGAAGGGCAATATCAAGGATGCCGAAAAGGCTATTATCATCTGGAAAAACTACCTGGAAAGGTTGGAGAAAAAGCCATTTGCGACTTATACCACAAGAGAAATCATTGATAATATGCCCGACGACGAACTGGCCGATGCATTGAAAAACATGGACAGTATCGTGTACGGGCAAGGCCGGTCGGGAAATATGGAAAGGTATCTCGAAGTGCTTAAAACGGGTGCCACGCGCTTGTACCGGGCGAAAAGGAAGTTTGTACTTGACAGCCCCGTCGTATAATCAGGACATTGAATGGAGAACTGGTTTTCACTGGAATGGTTTGGATACAGCATACTTAAGTCGTATGAGTGGGTATATCCCTATTTCCTGTACTTGCTGCCGCTGGTCCCTTTCCTGTTTTGGTTGCGGAATGCATTGCATCGCAAGCACAAGCAGCGGCTCACGATTACCTACACGTCGGTCACAGGGTTTCGCAGCTGGCTTACATTGCTGCGGTTTGTACAGCCCGTTTGCGTAGGGCTTGCGATTTGCCTCATTCTGGTGGCGCTAGCGAGACCTCAGGTGGTTTCGGAGCGAAAAGACCAGTATTCCGAGGGCATCGACATTGTGCTGCTGCTGGACATTTCGGATTCGATGATCGAAAAGGATCTGAGTCCTAATCGCCTGGAAGCTGCCAAGCGGATGGCGCGGCAGTTTATCAAAGGCAGGTTGCAGGATCGGATCGGGCTGATTGTTTTTGCAGGGGAAGCGGTGTCGCTCTGCCCGCTTACTACCGATTACGAATTACTATACGGTTTCCTCGACGAGGTCAATCCCAGTCTCATTCCCACACCCGGAACGGCGATCGGCAGTGCATTGGCGGTGGCCGTGAACAGGATGCGCGATACGCCCGGGGAGAGTAAAGTAGCGATCCTGATCAGCGACGGTGATAACACGTCGGGTAACCTCGGCCCGACGACTTCGGCTCAGCTCGCAAATGCATTCGGGGTGAAGGTTTATACAATTTCGGTGGGGCGACCCAAAAAAATGTCGAAAGCAGACACCACAGCCCATACAGGAGCATTAATGGATGAAGGCGAACTGCAAAATATTGCGGGAATCGGTAATGGGAAGTATTTTCGCGCTACCGATAACACGACGCTGGAAACGGTTTTCAAACAGATCGACCAGCTCGAAAAAGTGAAATCGCGTGATGTGCTGTCGCGCGATGTGAAAGATTACTACCGAGTTTACCTCTACTGGGCGGTTACATTGCTGCTGGTGGCGATCGGAACGAAGAGTACATTTATGGCCAACATTCTGGAAGATTAATGCTGAAAGCTTATTACAATATCGACGCCATCGAGGCAGGGCTGGATGAAGTAGGGAGGGGCTGCCTGGCGGGGCCGGTTGTGGCCGCGGCGGTGATTCTGCCACGCGATTATAAGCATTCATTCCTCAATGATTCCAAGCAACTCACCAAAGCGCAGCGTTTGGAATTGGAAAAGGAAATCATCCGCGAATCGGTCTCCTGGGCGGTGGCCGAGGTAGATAATGTCGAAATCGATAAAATCAATATCCTGAAAGCAAGTTTCCTGGCTATGCACCGGGCGGTAGACAAGCTGCGGGTGCGCCCAGAGCATTTGCTGGTGGATGGTAACCGCTTCACGCCTTATCCGATGATCCCGCATACCTGCATTATCAAGGGCGATGCGCACTACCTTTCGATTGCGGCGGCTTCGGTTTTGGCAAAAAATTACCGGGATGAGCTGATGAGCAACCTGTCCCGACAATTCCCGCATTATGGCTGGGAGCAAAACGTAGGCTACCCGACTATCCATCACCGCAAGGCGATCGTGCTGCACGGCCCGTGCTCCTATCACCGGATGACGTTCAAACTGATTAAGGAAGAAGGCGATCAGTCGGTGGAAGAAACCGAAGATTTAGGCTTCTTGTAAAGCGGCACCGTACTGCAAGGCTCACCGAACATCAGGCTTTGCACCACGGGTTTCAGCAATTTGCTCACTGCCACATAGGCTGAAACAGGTACATTGACTTTGCTGCAACCTTTTACAACCACGCGTTTTCCTGTGAACTCTTCCGCATTCAGTTTACCAATTGCGTCGGCGAAGAGCTTGTCTTCCAATGCATTCAAATCCCCGAAAACAAATGCATTCGCATAAGGTTCGAGGTGCACGGCGAGGAGCATATAGGCCCAGGTGGGTACAATGGCGTCCTCCGAGCAGATAATAGCTACATTTTTGCCCTGATATTGTGTCCAGTCGTGGCTCTTGAGGAAGTCGCGGAAATCCTTTTCGCGCAGGATCATCCCCTGCCAGAGATTGTCCTTGATATCGTAAACAATGCGTTCGCCGGGGTGGTAGAGCTCTTCCAGGTCCAGTGAGATAATGCCGCTGGTAGCAACCCGGTTTACTATTTCGTCAGTTTCCATTCTAAAAAATCCATTTACAAAAGGGCTAACAACAAAATGCCGGCGATTGTTTGGCAAAACCTCTAAAATCCGCCGGTTACTGCACGAGTGTGCTGGCCTTTCGCGGTGCGGGTGACATGAAATCTTTCAGGTAATAGGGTTCAAAAGACGCTACATCCTCGAATTGGCCATTTTGGAATGCAATGCTGCCGAGCTGCCCGACTGTTTTGGCGGATGGTTTGACATCAATAGCAGGAAAAATAGAATTCGAATGCCTTTCCAAAATCGGCTTGCACTTGGCAGCACCATCGCCGAAAAATACTACTTTCTGACCTGCCAGCAGGTTTTCAAATGAATCCTCATTCATAATCACCGCCTGCGTTTCCTGAATAAATGCATTGTTTTCATCGAAAACTGCGGCGTAAACCTCCATTCGGCGTGCGTCGATCATCGGGCAAAACAAATGTCCCGGAAAGAATGGTGTGAGCTGCAACGCCATCGCCTGCAAGGTATTGATGGCGATCAGCGGCTTGTCGAGCGCATAGCACAAGCCCTTGGCCGTGGATACGCCCACGCGCAGGCCCGTATATGAGCCAGGGCCTTTGGCGACCACGATCGCGTCGATGTCCGAAAGTTCGAATCCCGCGTGCGTTACGCTGTCGCGCATGAGCGTGGTGAGCATGGCAGACGAGGATTTGTCCGTGAAAAGATCATAAGCTGCCAGCAGGCCGGTGTCGTTGTGTACGGCCACTGAACATCCGCGGATCGAGGTGTCGATACTGAGTAAGCGCATATAAAAACAAAAAGCCCGCCGCGAGCGACGGGCCGGATGGGTATTATTTCTTTTTCAAAATCTGGCTGTAACGGGCGGGATCCTTGAAGAGCGCCAGCGCCGCTTTTACTTCGGGATCTTCATTGAAAGAAGCTTCCCGCATGCCTTTTTCCAGATAGTAATGCTTGATGATCTCTTCTTCCAGGATCTTTTTGATCTCCGGCTTGAAGATTTGCAGGTCATTATCCTTGCTGTGCGACAGCTTGGATTTCAGTGCTTTCAATTGATCTTCAATAACTTCTAATGATTTTTCCTTTTTGGCAGAAGCTTCCAGGTCTTTCAGGTCGCGTTCTACCTGGGTAGTATAGTCATATTCCTTGTCGCCGAGCCATTTGGTGAATGCAGCATAGTCGGTGTCGGTCAGGTGGAATTCCTTCGCGGGTTTAATAGTCGGGTGTTCGAAATGGTATTTCACCGCATAGTCAAAGAATAACCGGTTGCGGCCCAGTGAAACGGCCAATGGCGAGAAGTTTTCTTTTTCCGTAATGATATCAGGCAAAATACCGCCGCCGTCAAATACCACACGGCCATTTTTCGTCTTAAACTCGGTCATGAGCGAATCGGGGATCTTGCCTACGCTGCCGTCGTCGTTGCGGTGGCTGTAATCGATCGCCTGAATACACCGGCCGCTTGGAATGTAGTATTTGGCGGTGGTGATCTTCATTTTGGTATTGAACGAAAGATCACGCGTGGTTTGCACGAGGCCTTTTCCGTAAGTCCGCTGGCCGATCAGCACGCCACGGTCGTAATCCTGGATGACGCCCGAAACGATTTCCGCTGCGGAGGCACTGCGGTTATTAGTCAAAACCACCACCGGAATTTCGGTATCCAGTGCCGGATTGTAAGCGGTGTAGGTTTTATTCCATTCGCTCACTTTTCCTTTGGTCGAAACCACTTCTTCGCCTTTTGGAATGAATATATTCGAGATCTCGATCGCCATATTCAGCAATCCCCCCGGGTTATCACGCAGGTCCAGCACGACCGATTTCATGCCTTTGCCTTTCAGCTCCTGGAATGCATTACGTACTTCCCTGGAAGCAGTTGCGGTGAAATCCTTCAAATCAATATAACCCACATCCTCGTTCAGCATGCCGTAATAGGGCACGTTGGTTACCTTCACAATGTCGCGGTTGAGCGTGATTTCGAGTGGTTTGGTAATGCCGTAACGTTTTACGGTGAGTTTAACGGCAGTTTGGGTCTGGCCTTTCAGCAGTTTGCCGGTATCGAAATCTTCACGTGTAGAAAGATCGATATCGTTGATTTTCGTGATCTCGTCTCCGAGCTGTAACCCTGCTTTTTGTGCCGGCGTATCTTCATACACCATCATCACCGTATGCTTGCCATCCGCGGAGTTGACCATCGCCCCGATGCCGTTGTATTTGCCGGTGGTCATGGTCATATAATCCTCGATATCGTCCTCGGCATAATATACGGTGTACGGGTCGAGGGAGCGGAGCATGTTATCTATGCTGGTTTTGATCAGCTGATTGGGATTGATCTCATCCACATAATACGCGTTCAATTCCTTGAAAAGCGTGGCATAGATGTCCAGATTTCGCGCGATTTCGAAAAGGCGGTCGTCCTGACGGAACGAAACGAATACCAGCCCGCCTACGACAGGAGCAGCCAGCAAAATGGAACGAAGATACTTTTTCATCTATGTTCAGGAATTGGATTGTTCTTTGAGAAAGGCGGGCGGCAGCTTTTCAAGCTTTTTGAGCGACTGCTTCATGGCCGTTTCAATAACGTCGTACGAGGTTATTTCTTTTGCAAGATACAAAAAAGCAATGTAGGAAGGGCGCGTTTCGGCGGGTAATGCCACGAGCGCAGATTTGTGCAGCCGGTAAGTTTCACGGCAGCGTCGGCGGATCAGATTACGGTCAACCGCTTTCTTGAAATTCCTTTTGGAAATGGAGAAAAGTACTTGCGGAAGTGGGAGAGGGGCTTCGGGGGCGTACATGTACAGCACCCTGAATGGATAAAGGTAGAACGTTTGAACCTCCGGACTGCCCTTTTTGAAAAGCCTGCCGATGATACGGAGGTTACACAACCGCTCGTTCTTACCAAATGTCTGTTTCAAGTTCTTGTAGAAAAAAATGTCTGATAAGTTCGTGATTTTCAAACTTATCAGACTATGGAAGACTTATGCGTCCTCTACTCAAACCTTCAAGCGCTAATTATTGCTTGTGACGTTTTTCGTCAGAAACAGTCAGTTTCCAACGGCCTTTTTTACGGCGGCCAGCAACTACTTTGCGTCCGTTTGCCGTGGACATTCTTTCACGGAATCCGTGCTTGTTTCTCCTCTTGCGATTCGATGGTTGAAAGGTACGTTTCATCTCAGTATCAAATTATTGCGATATAAATCTCTGTCTACCCGTAATTTTGGCTTGCAAAGGTAGATAAAAAAATTAATCAAGTCAAAGTTTCTGTATTTTTTTCAGAAATAGTCTGTTAGCAAGGCTGTTTGCAGCTGAACTTCTTCCCAAAATGGTACGGAAAATCAGTATGGGCGGAAACCCCGGCGTTGGTCATTGTGTCGTATCATGAAGATACGACCGTGCACATTTTAGCATGCGCGCAATGTTGCCCGTAACAGGAATACAAAAAGAAAATTGTTAGGAATGAGAAGGGTGAGGCAACAAATGCCGGAATGGGAATTCTGCAAAGAGCGGTGCTGGCCTAGGCCGACATCAGATTGTATGCCGAATAGTTTTTTGTAAACGATTCGCGCACATCTTCGATTTGATGCGTCAGAAGCCATGTCCTGAAACGGATGGCGTCCTCTGCCTCGTGGTGAACAATACGTCCTTCCGACAACAGAAGCGTAAAAGTTTTGTGTGTTTGCAGAAAGCGGCGAATTTGCGCTGCACTATGTTCGAAGCCGGAGAAATAAGGGTTTGTCATAATCATATTCGCATGGCGTCATCAATAAATCAACGGCAAGGTACAAAATGTAGGTGTTATTTTATATAAATGTAGAATAAATTTATATTCTACCCTTAATTTCTTCAAAAGTAACGGAAAAGCT
>DATMSL010000192.1:0-2776 GCA_035565435.1 Dyadobacter sp.
GATCTGAGCGGACTGTACCTTTCATAGGTTTCAAAAATTTCGCCATTTTTCCCCATTCGGGGGTCGCCTGTCGCGGTCAGGTAAGATTTCAGTTTTTTGTCCAGTGCCGATACGACACTTTTCATATTCTCCTGCGCGGCCAGATTATGCAGGCAAGCAGGATCTTTGACGATGTCGTATAGTTCCTGACCGGGACGTTTATCAATCGCCATATGAAAAAACGGGGCGACATCGGGTTGTTTTCGGTTGGAAAAAACATAAGATTCGGTAAAATCATCGATATCAAAATAAGCACTGTCCATTCCGGCTGGCTGGCCGTTTCTCCTGATTTCCTGCGGATCGCCCGCCGGCCAGCGGTCGGGATACACATTCCAGATATACAGGTATTGCCGGGTGCGGACGCAGCGCTGCGGATATCCGAGGTTATTCCAACGGGAGGAAGAATGCCGCTCCCGAGATGCGTACACCGCCTCGCGGCTCTTGTCAACTTCCCCTTCACCATCGCCTGTGAGGATGTTCATCAGGCTTTTACCGGCGATTGTTTTTACGTCGAACGAAACTTCGGCTGCTTCCAGGAAAGTAGGTGCGAGGTCTGTAAGACTCACCGGGTCGGTGACTTTCCGGTTGCCTTTCACCTTGCTTCCCCAGCGGATGGCCAGCGGCAAATGGATACCGTATTCATATACATTGGCCTTTGCCCGCGGGAAAGGCATGCCATTGTCGGAAGTAACGACAATGATCGTATTATCCAGTTCGCCCGATTCTTCCAGCGTACGGATGATGCGCGCGAGATGGTTGTCAAACCATTGAATTTCATACAGATAATCCATCATATCCAACTTGACCTCATCGCTTTCCGGCAGAAACCCGGGGACTTTCACCTTCGACATATCCATTCCGCTTCGCTTGCCGATGCCGGTCGGATAGCGCCGGTGCGGCTCCTGTGCGCCAAACCAAAAGCAGAACGGCTTATCCTGGGGTTTGGAGGAGAGAAAGCGCTTGAAATTGGCGGCATAGTCGTTGTTGCTGATGCCTTTGGGTGCTTCCATGGTTATCGTGCTGAATGCGGGGCCGGCAGGATTTCGGCTGCGACCGGAAATTTTGAAATTTCCCGGTCCCCAGCCTTTCCCGGTGTGGCCGATAAAGTATCCCGATGCTTCGAGCAGGTCGGGATAGGTTTTGAATTGCTCTGAAAACGAACTTGCGTGCGTGCCGGCGTGTTCGAGCTGCCAGCAGTTCTTGCCCGTCAGGATAGCAGCCCGCGACGGGCTGCAACCTGGCGAGGCGGAGAATGCATTGGTGAAAAGGACGCCTTCCCGGGCAATGCGATCGAATGCGGGCGTGCTGACGCCCTTGTAGCCATACGCCGACATATGCGGGTACGATTGGTCATCGGAAATGACGAACAGAATGTTTGGCCGTTTTGCTGAAGATGTTCCATCCGGATCGTGTTTGACGGCCGGGCGGCCGTTTTTCGCGGCAAAAAATAGTGCTGACAGGACAAACAGGACCGATAATCTGACAAGGTTCTTTTGCATAAAGCGATATTGTGATGTTGTACTTCAATGGTAACGCCTATTTGGCATAGCCCGGGTTTTGCTCGATAACCGCATTTGTATTCCGCTCGATCTCACTGTACGGGATAGGAAATAGGTTGTTGTGCGGTTCCACATCCACGCCAAACCGGGCGGCGGTGGGGTGGCCGTTACAGTATTTGGCAGTTCTTTCGTAAAGCAAGCCGAGGCGGTTTAAAGTCAACCTGCGTTTTTCCTCGACACCCAGTTCACGCATTCTTTCATCCAGGATAAAATCGATGGTCACCTCCGCAGGTATTACCGGCTTGGCGTGCGCGCGGGCGCGGACTACGTTGATATCCGCCGCGGCGGCGACTTTATCTCCCAAACCCAAATGCGCTTCCGCACGCAGTAAGTATGTCTCGGCCAGTCTGATAAAGTATTGGTCGGAGTAAGTCGTGCCCGCGCCGGAAGCATTCAATGTTTTTAAAACCGGGTCTACGAAAAGCTCCGCCGGATGCTGGCCGGGAGTAGTAACCTTTGACTGATAAGGATAAAAGTTCCGGATCGTGTCATCAAGGGTTTTTCTGAAAACACTCAAATGATCGGAGAGCTTTTGCCCATACCATACCGACGCCGGATTGTTGAACTTGACGTCGCGCACGAAGTTGTATTCCGAGTTGCGCATATCGTTCCAATCGTATTTCCAGATGCCGTACGTAAAATGGTTGGTTCCTCTAAAGCGCCCGATCCCGCGACCACCGGTATAATCCGACACGCCCAGAGACAGGAACGGACTTACTCCCGAAGGATCTTTATATGGGAAAGAATAGGGTCTGGGCGAATGGTCGCGTTCCAGCATGGGCCCGGCCAGGGAAGCCGATCGTACCACGCCCCCTAACACATCCACTTCATATTGAAACACCCAGATACCTTCGGTGTTCCCGGCGCTGCGATTTTGGTTGAACCGGCGGAATAAGTCCCAATACACATCGCCCGGCTGTTTTGAAAGAGATCCGAAACGTTGTGTCATCAATTTGATATTGGTATTGGCAATCACTTTCGAGGCGGCATCGACCGCTTCCTTGAAACGCCCAAGAGATAAATAAGTTTCCGCCAGTAGGTGGTTCGCCGCCGATGCGGACACTTTTCCGTCCTTCACTTGCTCTACATCCGGCAGAATGGAAGCCGCAAATGCCAGATCGTCGGCAGCCTGTTGATAAACCTGCTCCCGGGGGGCGCGGGTGTAGTCGGTTTTGGGT
>DATMSL010000193.1:0-3229 GCA_035565435.1 Dyadobacter sp.
CTGTCAACCAAATGTTGGGAAATGTGGGATTTAAACGTTATGTCAACATATGAAGATTTGGGATATCTGGGATTCAAACATCGTTGACACGGTCTCATTTAGACTTCTGTTTCCGCAGATTTTTCATGTCAACAATGCCACAATACAGAGTGATGGGAAATTCGAGTCTGTATTGTGCTCCAACTTTTGCCGTGGCAGCTGCGCTGCTTAAGGAAAGAGGTTCGTGATCGTTTCACCCATTCTTCAGCGTCTGGATCACCTCAGGCAGCGCCAGATGAACAAACCGATCAGCTCATCGGAATTTGCCGTTTCGATACAAACTGCGCGAGATAACGAACAACGTCCGACACGGGTTTACGAGCATCGTCTGCGATATGGCCGTGCTCAATCTTGTGTGCAATTTCCATCACCGCATCATAAGCTGACTTTGTAGGCCCGGTATATTCGCCACTCGCGATCATGTCGTCGAGCTGCGAAACGATGAACTGGCCTTCGGCTGGCATGTCCATATCCACGACATTGTCAGGCAATACAATTCCATATTCCTGGATCAGCGCAGCGGTAATACCAGTCATCCAATGCTCCATTTTATGTCGACAGAAGTTAATGTCCATGATGTCAACATTGTCAAAGTCCTTGGAAAGCATAGTGATGGGGGTTAGGAACTTGGTTACCAAAGGTAAAAATAAGTTGTTTTAAATCATCTTAGGTTTTTCCAATCAATTTTACCTTTTCGCCAGGTTTCTTGCAAAGCCACATCTCAATATCCCACCAGAAGCTCACGTAGTGACGGAAATCAGTCACGTAGTGACGTTTGGGAGAGCGGAAATGCCAAGACCTATTTCAGGAAAAAACGAAGCACAGCGTCAGCGCATGGTTGAGTACCGTGCTCGCTTAGCAGTTCAAGGTGAACAGGAAACGGATGCCGTAGACGCCGCCATGGCTGCAGCCCTCAGCCGCTACATCGAAGCCACCATCGACACTGGCACGTCCGAAGGCCAGCTCGTAGCCGCTCGACTGGAAAGCTTGGCAGTTCAGGGATTGGTCCGCAAATCGATGTCAGATGCTGCAAAGGATGGCAGGGAACTGGACCAGGAGGCTGTGGAGGCCGCAGCGAGGCGTCGGGTCGCGGGACGCATCTATTATCTACAAATGATACGGAGGCACCCTGCGGCCTCTGAGAGCGACCGGAGGCGGTTCCTTTTGGGACCTATGCCCTTTGGTGCGGACCCGCTTGATTGGAGCGACGACGCCTATGATTATCTAAATGATGAGCCCGAAGAGAGCGACTTTGAATATGCCGATGAGGAACACGATGACGAAGCTGCTTGATGAGGACTCCCCCCGTTACTCCATAAAAGAAAAACGAATTGTACGAGTTTTGAATCTCGTTTGTGTATTGTCACATTGTGACGGTTTACCCGAATTAGTTCGGGCTCATAGAGCAGTACAGTGGCTTGCACGTCAGGATGGCGATCACGCGACCTTAGCCAACGGTAAAGGTTTCAGCCGGTCCGACAGCGTGTGCGGGCGAAATCTTGCGATGTGGCCAACTGAACGCGTTATCATTTCAACTCTTCTCGGTCCTATGGCCGTCCGGCTCGCGAGAAAATACCGCCGACAGCTACCTATCGAATATTTGGTCGACAAACCCAAGCGGCCATCGTTCACGGTATAAGCCTCGAAAGTTTCAGCCGTCTGCGTGATCGTTTTCCGAAACCCAGAGAACGATCATGGTCGATACAGAAACACCTGACACCGAGAAGGATATCGAAAAAGAGGCCGCCGCGAACGTTGCCTTTTACCTCGACGTATTGAAAGACCTTGAGAATGGTCCTCTGACCAGAATTGTCATCAACGCTCGTGTCCGTCGGCCAAAGTCGTTGAGGACACGTTGATGGCAGAACACGAACCTACCCTCGTCAGAGCCGGTGACCTAATGATCCGCCTCCTTGAGGTTGAAGCGGCCCTGGAAAAGGAAATTGCTGCTCGGAATGCCGCAATCGACAGCCTGTACAGGTCAATTCTGCTCGGATCGCAGACGGATGGCTCCACGGCGATCAGGAATCCAAATGTCTTCGACGGCACTGGAGCATCTTTCTATCGGGCAGTGTACGGATTGAACGCGGAAAACCGTACACGGATATGGCCAATCGATCATCGACGGTGTAAGTTGCTCGTCAATTCGTTTGCATCACCGAAATTTTCAATCGTGTAATTCCGTTGCAATCGAATTTATCATCGGATTTTTTTGGTGCGATCAACTGTGCGTCAATTCGTGCGTCACCGAAATTTCCAATTAATTTGACAAACACTCGTACATAGCCCATATCTCAATGCGCCTTGTGTCATTTTATGCAGAGGGGTTTAACCTATTAATTTAGGTATCCCTCAGCCTAGCGTCTGTGTCGGTGGATTTTGAGCAGCGACAATCTCGTGATCTGATCTTACCGCAGCGGTGAAATGAAGTTCCGCATAGGCCTTAGATTTCAGCGGGGACGTATTCGTACGTCCCCGTTCGCATGTCTACGTCATATAATCGTTCGGAAACATGTTGATATGTTTGCGCTCTTTGATTGGGGTGGCCGTGCCGTGGCAATCATCGAAATTCCCGGCAATTTTTCCAGCTTCATTTGACACGTTGTAATGCTTGCCGTGATCGTAACGCTTACCAAACCGGAATCTCGATGTGTAAGTACACGCGTCTCCATGCGGCGGATTCTTCGTTTCAGGTAGCGCGTGGTGCTCTGGACCGTACGAGTAGAAATGATCGTTGTCGTCGACGTAATATGACGATTGGTCATTTGTTTTGATCGTTTTCGGTTTTTGTCGGTTTCGCATTTTTCCATAGAACTGATTGATCGACAGTGGCAGCCCCTTCATCGGAACCCCCTGCAAGAAAACCTTCAGCAAATCCTGTAGCTCGTCAGCGTCGAAATTTCTCAGCGGTAGAAGAAACATCTTTCGACGCTTCTCATTGTCAAACTCGCTCGCGAAGTAAGCGAACGTCTTGGATATCGGCGGCAAAGATCGATTAAAATAGTTATGGACGCTCATTCCGCCGAGGTTGCGATCAAATTTGACGACGAAGAATATGCGACCAAGTTCCACAACGATATCGCCGAAGGTGTCGTCGAGGAGGATCACCGCTCCACTGACTTCATCAAAGCCGTTAGAAGCGTGCTCGAAAATCTTCTTTTTCGCTTCAGCAGAGGAAGCCGCCTTTATC
>DATMSL010000194.1:0-8889 GCA_035565435.1 Dyadobacter sp.
ATACTACTATCCCGCCGGGTTGTTTTTATGTTAAGGGGTGAAATTATCTCGGTCCTCTGCCGCTGCGTTCGCTGGAACCGCCGCCACCGCCACGGTTTCCATTATCGCCTCCGCCGCGGTTACCCCCGCCGTTGTCGCCGCCTCGATTACCGCGGTCGTTGCCGCGAGGCTCCGGTGCACTTCTTTCCTGGCGTTCTACACGCGGTGCGGGCTCGAATGACCGGTTACTGCGTTCCTGTCTTTCGGGACGTTCGATGTTCGGGCGCTCCACGCGTTCCGCACGGTTGCCAAAGTCGCGGTTACGTTCAGGGCTATTTCCAGGGTTGCCGTATTCCCGGCTGCGCTCGGGACTATTGCCGTACCCGCGGTTACGTCCCGAGCGGTCTGGTGCTTCATAGCGATCGTTGTTACGGCCCGGATTCGGTGTTTCGTAACGGCTATCGTTATTACGCTCGATGCGGCTGTTGCGGTCTTCATAGGGATTGCGTGAGCCACGTCTTGAATTATCACCCGGTTCAATGCGGTTGTCGTCGTTGCGGTTGCTGCGGTCGGTGCGCGGGTTGGCTTCGATCACGCGGCCTCCACGGCCATGATCGCGGGTACCGTAGTCGTAGCGGCCGTTTCCACGATCGGCGATGATCACCCGTCCCCGGCCTCTAGGGCTGGCGTCGATCGTACGTACAGGTACGCTTCTGCGCGTAATACGCTCGATCTCGTCACGGCGCGGACCGTATACATACGTGCGGTTGTTGCTTCGGTAGTAGTTGTTAATTACAACCGTGTTGTTGTAATAATGCGATACCCGTCTTTGCGGAGCGCAGTACGAATGCCAGCTGGGACTGAGGATATAACGTTGTGGTACAAACACCCACCAGAACGATGGAATATTGATAGAAACATTGATGTTCACCCCAGGTCCCAGCGGAGCCCAACCATAATAGCCTCCGCCCGAGCGCCAGTTTACCCACGCAGGGCCCCATTCGTAGTCAGGAACCCAAAACCAGCCGTAATAGTCGTCATACGACCAGCGACCGTAGTGGAACGGCGCCCATCCCCAATCATATTCCGAAACCCAGGTGTTCCCGTATTCTGTCTGTTCCCAGTAACCTGCGGTAGAGTAAGGCTGGAACCCACGGGGAACGTCGGGGATCCAGACGGAACCATACTGCGGATTACGCATCCAGCGGCCATAAGGAGCAAGTTCGTCGTAAAAAGTTTCGAATGTAATCCTGAAACCGGGCTGCGCCTCGGTTTTGTTGGACACCGAAACTCCGACAAACATGAAAATGAACAGGCCGATTATTCTTAGTGTACGCATGGTGCCCATTGCTTTATGTTGTTAATTGTTTTCCTGTTGTTTAAAAATCGATTCTTGGACGTTACTTTTAGATTCTGGTTTAATGGTCCCGCCGGACATTAACACGTGTTAACAAAACTTCTATTTCAAATGATTGATCCTGAAATCCTGCATCCCGAACTCGTCTTTCAGACAGCCCGGAGCGGTGGTAAGGGAGGGCAAAATGTGAACAAGGTCGAAACAAAGGTAGAACTGCGTTTTGATATTCCGAATTCGCAATTCCTGACCGGCGAGGACAAGCAAAAGCTGACCGAAAAATTATCCAACCGATTAACGAACGGTAAAGTGCTCGTATTATACCACCAAACCGAGCGCTCGCAACTGGCCAACAAGGAAAAGGTCGTCGAGAAATTCGACAGGCTTATCCGTCAGGCGCTTACGGTGGAGAAAGACCGTAAAGCGACCAAGCCTACATTGGCTTCTAAGCTGGAAAGATTGAAGGCCAAGCAGCGCACGGCCGCCGTTAAATCAATGCGCCGGAAGCCTTTTGAAGAATAAACGAAAACACCCCCTATGACCGCCGTCACTCCTGTTCAACCCAAACTCAGTGCCGTTTTTACATTACCCGTTATCGTAGCCTCGCTCGGCTATTTCGTGGATGTTTATGATTTGCTGCTTTTCAATATCGTGCGCGTCCCGAGTTTGAAAGACCTCGGCCTTTCGGAAGAAGAAATCTCGCAGATCGGCGCGAATATTTACAACTGGCAACAGGCCGGGTTGCTTATTGGCGGGTTTTTATGGGGAATTCTGGGGGACAAACTCGGTCGCCGCTCCGTCCTTTTTGGATCGATATTGACTTACTCGTTAGCCAATATCGCCTGCGGTTTTACGGAGAATGTGGAAATCTACTCGATTTTACGGTTTATCGCCGGTTTTGGCCTCGCAGGCGAGCTGGGCGCCGGCATTACGCTGATCGCCGAAATCCTTCCAAAGGAATTACGTGGTTACGGAGCGTCGGTAGTAGCCAGTGTGGGACTTGCAGGAGCTATTGCAGCATTCTTCGCCGTTAAGCTCACGGATTGGCGTATGGCCTATTTCATCGGCGGCGGGATGGGTTTGATATTATTGATCTTGCGCGTGAATGTGCTGGAATCCATTGTTTTTAATAAAAGTCTGGAAAAACGGGGCTCCAAACCGGTGCCTTGGTGGACGATCTTCACGAGCTGGTCGCTATTCGTGCGCTACATGCGATGCATGGGAATCGGGCTACCGACTTATATGGTTATTGGCATTTACTCCACATTTGGCAACGAGTTCGCCAAAGCATTGGGTATTGCCGGGGAAGTTCAGGCGGGCACGTGCGTACTTTACACGTACGTAGGGGTGGTCACGGGCGACTTTTTTAGCGGAATACTCAGCCAATGGCTTCGCTCGCGCAGGAAAGCGATATTACTAATGATGCTGATGACGCTAGCCGGTGTAGCCTGGCTGCTCTCGGGAGGTATCAACAACGCCACGACACTCTACATTTGCTACGTGTGGCTTGGCTTTTCGATCGGCTACATTGCTATGTTCCTGACGACCACGGCCGAGCAATTCGGTACCAATCTCCGCGCGACCGTTACCACCTCGGTGGCCAACAACGTGCGAGCTACCGTGCTGCTCACGCTCCCGCTTTTCCAGTTCCTCAAAAAGGACTCAGGCGTATTGCATTCGGGTGCGATCGTCGGTGCATTGTGCTTTTCGCTGGCATTGCTCTCGCTATGGCGCATGGAGGAAACCTACGGCAAAGAGTTGGATTACGAAGAGGATTAACGGCTTATTCCTCCGGCGTTTTGCCGAATATCAGCTTGTCGGGCGTAGGATACTCCAAAAGTTTGGTAAAATCTACTTTCCAGAAATCCAGGTCGAGCAACTGGCCATTGGTATCTTGTGTTAAAGTGATTACCACCGGCGTATCGTCGATATCCACGTATTCGGCCTGGATAAGGTCGCCGGCATAGGCATTCATATCGCCACCGAGGCTGATACTGCCCATTTTACCGCCTTCATATTCATCCACCATTTCCGAAACCGGAAAATCGATCGGGTCCAGGTTCAGTTTTTCAAGAAGGAAGTGAATAAGGTCCAGTTCTTCGCCGCGGATGGGTCTGATATTGCTCATGATATTGTATTTGTACTAAAATAAAGGGTCACCCTGCAGTTCTGCCCCGCCATTGCTCGGCTTTTTTGGCCACAAACCAGAAGGATAACGCCAGTAATGCAAAGAAAATCCCCGCGTTGGTACGATCCCAGAAATATTCGAAATAACGGGTGTAAATATTGAGCAGGAAGAAAACCAGGCACAGGTCACGCAATGTTTCCTGCTTGTATTGAAATGCATAGTAGAGCATTCCGGCGAGTATCAGCGTAAAACTCAGCGCCCAAAACCAGAAATGGCTTTGTTTAAGCGCTTTCCAGCCTTCGTAATCAGCATAATTGCCAAAAATGGAGAGCGTCCACCCCGCTACCAGGAAGAGGAACAGTCCTACGGTGTAAGTAACGTCCTTCAAAAAAGCCAGCGCACGGATTTGCCCGATTACCCACGACGAAGCCCAGATTACCAACCCGAACACGGTCATGCGAAGTGGATAGTTCATGCCCAGGAACCGAAAATTGCCTCCCGACCAATAGTGCGTTTGCGCGCCCCACCAACCGGCAAGCGCGAGGATAGCGGTAATCCAAAGCAAGGTAGACCGGAGAAAAATGGCGACACCCGCGTAGGCAATCGCCGCGAACAGCAATGGTAATGCATAGTTACCCGGTCCATCGAGCAACCCACGCGTCCAGTAAGTAATTGCGATCGCGACCGTCAGGATGATGGCGATATTGTAAACTTCATTGCTTGCCTTACCCACCCTGGAACTATTCATGCGCCGTTTGGCGAGGTACACAAAAAGGCCTGCAACGAAAGTGAAAAGTATGCCGACGATATTCTCCGAAAAGCCCCAGCGCTTCCGCAGTAATTCAATCCATTTTTCATCCAATACCAGCGCCCCAAAGGCTAGCAAACCGCACGAAACCGCAGAAATCAATGCATAAATAGCGATTGCATCCACATTGGCATTGCGTACGCTGTAACTACCCCGCAGCTCCGTTGCGAGTTCTTTCGGAATGCGCGCCTCATCTTCCCATGACTGTATCGCCCGGTTAACGATTTCCGCTTCTTTTTTGTCGAGTTCCATTCAAATTTTTTGGTGTTGATGAAATTAAAATTGTGCCTGGAAACGTCAGTTGAACGCTTCGATTTTGTCATTGAAGGTAACTACCAGTTTAAAAGTGTTGCTTAAATCAACTACCTCGTGCCATATTTTTGAAACCAGTGAATGGAATTTCTTCATTGACATGTTACCTGTCCGAAAATGAATGACCCTTGGAGGAGGAGGAGATACAAGGATTCTGCTGGCAAAGTCAGAATCTTTGGTAGTGATGGTTTTGTCGGAGTCCTTCGCGTATGACCAAATATCAGAGTCTTTCGCTATTCGCGCAATATCTGTTTGATGAACGTAATCTAGGTTGTTCGAAAGCGAGAAGTAGTATGGTAAATTGACGTTAATCAAATATTTATGCGACATGCTTAATCTCTTTGATGAAGTAATTCTTGTTCATCATCTCAATTGCAAATTGATAACATGCATCAATATCTTCGTTTTCAAGTACGGAATATTGATATAGTAGCTCTTCTCTGCTTGTTCCCGCGAAAAGGAATTCCAGGACCGTTTGAACGGTAATCCGCATTCCCCTAATAATCGGACGACCATTGCAAATTTCTGGATCAATGGCGATTCGTTCGGTCAGGTAAGTTGTCATGTCTTAACTTTTTTTAAATATACCCAAATCAGCCATATAACAACGTGTGCTGGAAATTTGTCCAGAATCTAAAAACAAACCCGGGACGATTAAATCCCGGGGTTTGAAATATCCGTTAAAATCTAATTACTTCTTCAAATTCGAAAGGAACTCCACAACATCACGAATCTCTCTTTTCGACATGATATTACCCATCGGAGGCATGCTCGAAGGTACGTTCTCGCGCTTTGCAATGCGGGAGGTAGCGATTTTCAATGGTTCTGCTTCCGAGGTTTTCAGTACCAGTTCGTGCTCATTTTCCTGGGCCAGGATTCCGGCAGCGGAAGTTCCGTCTTTCAATGTCAGCATCACCATCCCAAATCCCGGCGACAGACGCGCGCTTGGCTCAACAAGCGCTTGGAGGATTTGCTCACGAGTAAGGACATTGCCGATATTCGAAAGGTTAGGCCCTACTTCTCCGCCCTGACCGCCGATCGAGTGGCAGCGTACGCATTCAGCTGCAGAGCTGGTCATGAAGTAGCGGCGACCCGCCTGAGCATTCCCGCCGAACAAGGCATCCTGATAGTCTGCCGCGGTGTTACCTTGCTTGCGCAGCGGCGCTATTTTGGCGATCAACGTGCTGGATTTGGTTGAATCGACTGCCTCACCCAGGTCGAGGAGCAGGTTTTGCGGCAACTTGTTATCCGCCATCTTACCGATCAGACCGTTGAGAATGGTTTCCGTTTTAGCGACTGGCAGGCTGCCCAGTACTTTCAGGATTTGCTGCTGCTCACGGACGCTGCCTTTTTCGAAAATGGTGTTGGAAATATCCGCCAATGCCTCTTTCGACATATTCACGCTCCCTACCATACCCAATGCGGCCGTACGTACATCGGCGTCGGAGTCGCTCATGCCTTTTTTCATGACGGTCTCCATATCTGTATATTTCAGGTCGTTCAACGCCACGAGCATTGCCGCGCGTACTTTCGCGTCGTTGCTGTCGTTCAGGATTTTCGCCAATGCAGCATTATAGTCACTTACATTGAGGTTTGTCAACATTTGCGCGGTCGCGATCAGGATTGCCGGCTCGTTTTCCTGTAAAAGGTCGGCTACCATCGGTTTGATCTTCGCTTTCACACCAGCCGGATCACGCTCCATCGGGCCGCGGTAACGGCCATCCACGCGGTCGGTTACGGATGGGCTGGCCCAGGTTCCGAGCGTTGCCAATGCTTCTGCACGCATTTCCTTGTTCACATCCTTGCGTTTCGCGAATGCAATGAGGTCGTTCAGTTGCGTTTCGCCGCCTACCCGCAATGCGGCATTGATAGCGCGGCGCAGCAATGGCTCCGAGGTAAAGCCTTTTTCGTTTAACACCGCCGCCAATGCAGGCAATGCAGCCGGAATAGAAAGGTCATCGTTGATACCGCGGGCGGCTTCTGTTACGATGTATTCGTCTTTGTCTTTCAGGAATGCGCTGATCTGCTCATTTTTCATGCGGCGCAGCACGAGTACGCCTGCAATGCGCAATGATTTCTCAGGGCTGCTTGCCAATGCGGCGATCGGAGCTACCTCGCCTATGCGCGAGAGCGCCAGCACACCCGCGTGGCGGATGTACACGTCCTGATCGTTATTCGCTTTCACCATCTCGATCAATGGCTGCACGGCATTCTTGTCTTTCACCCGGCCCAATGCCTGCGCTGCGAAGAATTGCACGCGCGGGTTTTGGCTTGCCAACATCGGGATCAGCATGGGCGCGGCCTCCGCGATTTTAGCATCGCCAAGGACTTTTGCCGCTTGTACAGTAATTTCTTCATCAGAATCCTTCAATAAGGTCATCAGCACATTAGCATACGACTTATCCTGGCGCGCCAATTGACCTAGTCCCCAAATCCCGTGAATGCGGCCGAACTGGTTACTTTTTTGTTCGATGGCTTTGTTCAATACAGCAGCACCTTTGGCGCCTCTTGAAGCGAGCTCAAACTGTGCTTTCTGGCGGATGCGCATGTCTTCGTAAGAGAGAAGCGGCAGCAATGCATCGTCGGATTGTTTGGTATAATCCAATTGCATCAACCGTTTCGTTTCCGTGCGGACTGCTTTCAGGTCGTTCTTTTCATCGGTCACGTCCAGTTTCCATACGCGGCCGTAGTTTTTAGTATCCCAACCGTTGATCCAGTCGGCTACATACAATGCACCATCCGGGCCGAAACGGATACCGGTTGGCAGGATACCTGTCAGAATGTTTTTCTCACCATCCAGCACGAATGAAGCGCCTTTGGGTTTCAAACCAAACGACCAGATCGGCGAACGCGCAGGGTTACCCACGAATTCAACGAGGAAGAACTTGTTTTTCCATTCCTTACCCAATGCCGTTCCGGGGTTGTATTGCATACCGGTAGGGCCATTGTGGTAGTTTTGAATGGGAGGAATAATGTATGCAGCCTGACCGTCCCAGCGTGGTTTGAACAATTTCTCGTCCATCCACACTTTGTAGCTATTGTTTTTAGGGTCAGTGTATTTGCCATATTGCCAGTTGGAGCGCCAGCCTGCATCGGAGCCTTCCACTACATGCACCAGACGCTCGCTTTCGCCAGGGTGGTCGCCGTCGTTGTCCGAGCTGATGAGGTTACCATATTCGTCGAACACGAATTCGTGCGTGTTACGCAACCCATGCGCGAAGATCTCGAAATCGCTGCCATCCGGGTTCGAGCGCGCGATGATACCCGAGTTGGGGTGCTCATGCTTCACGCCTTCGGCAGTAGTAATATTGGCCCCAATGTCCCCGATATTCCAGTAAATTTTACCATCGGGTCCTTCGATCGGGTTCGACATTCCGTGTCCGCTGAAACCGATATGCACGCCGTAACCATGGCTGATCGACGTTTTTTCGTCCAGCACGCCATCTCCGTTGGTATCTCTCAATCGCCACACATCCGGCGCGATCGTTACGAAAATGTCTTTTGCACGTACGAGCAAGCCGCCCGCTACATCGGAAACTTCGTCGAAGAAATCGTCGAGGATACGCATCGACACATCGGCGATACCGTCGTTATCGGTGTCCTCAATGCGCCATACTTCGTCTTTTTCAACTGCCAAATCCTTCCAGTCGTGTGAGCCGTCGCCATTAAGGTCTTTCAGCCAGTTGTTTTCCTTGCTTTTTTCGGGAGCAAATGTCTTGTGCAGAAACTTGCGGCGATCTTCGACCGTCTGTAATGCAATGGATTCGGTGATCCAGTTGCGGTGCCCACGGATATCGAACTCGGAGTTTTTCTGGCGGTTAGTACGGTTCAGGTACACCCTTCCGGCGTCGTCCATAGCGATTGCTACCGGGTCCGGAGCGAGCGAATCGGATGCCCATAGGTCGAGTTTCAACCCGTCGGCCAGCTTAACAACCGTTTTTTCGCGGATTTCTTTGGCTCTTGCCTTACCGGTCGCGGCGTCTTCTTTCACCACCACTTTGGTGCTATTCGTTTTCACGACGGGTCCCGACGACATCGGGGCCATTTTCATACACGACACTACCGCCACCGTGGTAGCCGCCATCAGGGTTAGAGGTGTTTTGAGATGTTTTTTGGAGATCATTGAGGACGTTGCTTGATGCAGATTATTCAGGTTCAGTTATGAACCGGATACAAAGGAATTAAAAATGGAGCTAATAATTGCTTTTACCGCCTCGAAAGAATGCAGATATACCTTGGAAAGGTGATTTATTTGGCAATTTTGGTCGTCAGCAGTTCACGCACCGAAATTTCGAAATCTTCGATCAC
>DATMSL010000195.1:0-2250 GCA_035565435.1 Dyadobacter sp.
ATTGAAATATTTCGAACAATGCAAGGGTAACGGCGACCTCTCGCCGGAGCTGCTTTTCGGCGACGGCCTGTATAACTATTATGCTGAATGGGTACCCAAGGAATACCCCATCCTGAAACCGATCCTGGCGCTTTTCCCGAAAGGCAACAAGAAGCTGGGTGAGCAGCAGCTGGAAAAGGTGGGGAACAATGCATTTTACACCCGCGTTGAGGCCCGTTATTTCCTTTTGCAGATTTACAGCATGGAAAACGAGTACAGCAAGGCGTACGAAATGGCCAAATACATGTGGCAGACGTTCCCGAACAATCCCTATTTCGAGCGGTATTTTTGCCGGACAGCATTTGTTACCGGAAAAATGGCGGAAGCGGAGCAGGCTGCTCAGAATATTATTACAAAAATTAACCAGGGAATGCCGGGTTATGAAGGTGTGAGCGGCCGCAATGCGGCTTATGTGCTGGCTTACTATAATATGAATTATCACCGGAATTATGACGCTGCCAGCGAGTATTATAAAAAAGCGATAGACTATTCAACGCAGACTAATTCGCTGAATGCGGGGTATTATGTTTCCTCTTTGCTGGGTTTGGGCAAAATTGCGGAGCATAAAAAGGATTACGACGAGGCCCTGCGCTACTACAAGCTGGCCGACGACCGGGCCGATAAAAAGTCCAACCAGGATAGGGAAGCAAAAGCGGCGATCGCGAATTTGAAGAAGATGAAGCGGGAGCAGCGGAGACGGCGGTAAAAGGAAAGAGGTGACGGGTAATGTCACCTCTTTCCTTTGTTATTTCTTCAATTCCGCGTAATGCTTGAAAAACAGCGGGATCGTTTCAATGCCCTTGTAATAATTGAATAATCCATAGCTCTCATTCGGAGAATGCAACGCGTCGATATCCAGGCCGAAGCCCATTAGAATGCTCTTGCAGCCCAATTCCTGCTCAAAGAGCGCGACAATAGGAATACTACCGCCTCCGCGGGTAGGGATTGGTTTCTTACCAAATGATTCTTCCATCGCTAATTCGGCTGCGCGGTATTCTACGGAGTCGGTCGGTGTTACATATGGCAGGCCGCCGTGATGTGGCACCACTTTCACTTTCACGGAAGCCGGCGTAATGGATTCGAAATGCTTCGTGAAGATTTCGCAAATCTCGTCGTCGTTCTGGTGAGGCACGAGACGCATGGAGATCTTGGCGTGCGCTTTTGATGGCAGCACGGTTTTCGCGCCCTCGCCGATATAGCCTCCCCAGATGCCGTTTACGTCCAAAGTAGGGCGTACGGACGTTCTTTCGATGGTCGTGTAGCCCCTTTCACCCGCCACGTCGTCGATATCGAGGTCTTTTTTATATTCTTCCAGATCAAATGGCGCTGCATTCAATGCCGCGCGCTCGGAAGCACTTAGATCCTGCACCTTATCGTAGAAGCCCGGAATGGTGATGTGGCCGTGCTCGTCTTTCAGCGAGGCAATCATTTCACAAAGGACGTTGATCGGATTTGCCACACCGCCGCCATACACACCTGAATGCAGATCACGATTGGCCCCTACCACCTCCACTTCAACGTATGTCAATCCGCGCAGACCGGTTTCGATCGACGGAACGTCGTTGGCAATGATACTTGTGTCGGAAATAAGGATCGTATCGCATCGCAGCATTTCCTTGTATTTCCGGACAAATGTCCCTAGATTCGACGACCCGATTTCCTCTTCCCCTTCAATCATCACCTTCACATTACACGCGAGCGTGCCCGTGGCGAGCATGATTTCCAGTGCTTTGATATGCATATAAAACTGCCCTTTGTCGTCGCAAGCCCCGCGCGCGTAAATGCGGTCATTCTTGATCACGGGTTCGAAAGGAGGCGAGTTCCAGAGTTCGTAGGGATCGGCTGGCTGCACGTCGTAATGTCCGTAAACAAGCACCGTCGGCAATGAAGGGTCGACGATTTTTTCGCCGTACACTACTGGATGGCCTTCCGTTTCATAGATTTCTACACGGTCGGCGCCAGCTTCTGCAATACGGTCGCGCACGTATTCCGCGGCTTTCAGCATGTCGGGTTTGAACTTCGAATCGGCGCTTACCGATGGAATGCGGAGCAAATCGAGTAGTTCGTTCAGAAACCGGTCACGGTTCTTTTCAATATATTCTTGCATTGAATGGTTGTTTTTAGTCTTTACTGAATCGGCGGTCAAGTTAAAAAAATAACCCCTAAGGTTGTGCCTCAGGGGTTGGGATTAACAAGAGTTAGATTAAGATA
>DATMSL010000196.1:0-7113 GCA_035565435.1 Dyadobacter sp.
AGTTACGCCCCAGCAAATAGCCCATTCCCCCATACAGCAACATACTCGAAAGCCCGCTGTGATAGCCCATATGCGGGTTCGAGCGGATTTCCTGGTCGATCAGCGCCTTGGCTGCCATCGGGTTGAGCGTGTCTTTATGGCCATCGAGGTACGAGACGATCGCCATGGAGCTATCGGCCGGGACATTTTCTTCACTGATAATCTTAAATTCTCCCGGGCTCAGCTCCTTGATATGCGACCGGATTCCCTTACTATAAGTGGTTTCTTCATAACTGTATTCCGATTCATCATCATTCGAAGAACAGGAAACGAGCGCCGTCCCCGACAGCAATGCCAGTGCCAATGCGCCGCCCATGCCGATGTCTTTTACCTTTTTGATAAAAGAACCCTTTCGTAACTGTGTCATAATGTTGATTTTCTATTGAGGATTTCTCAAAAGTAATGCATGAAAACGGCTGCTCATTTATGATTCGTGCCAGTGGCGTTTCCGGTGGATATCCTAACCTGTGGACTTACAGGCGGCAAAAAAATCGGAGCATAACCGGCAGCTAACCCAGCTATGCTCCACGTACATTAATGATTAAAAATATCAGGCCTTCTTCGCGATTTTCTCAATAGCGCCTACCAGCTTGTCCAGGTCGCTGGTTTTCGTGTACACGTGCGGCGTCACGCGCACGCAATGGATGTTTTCCCAATTGATTCCGACGGTATGTATTTGGTAATCCTTCATCAGTTTACCGTCGAGTTCCTCGGGTTTCATGCCTTCGATGCTGACGCCCGCGATTGCGCAGGAGAATTCCGGTTTCAAAGAGGTGTGGATTTTCACTCCCGGGATTTGCGCCGCTTTTTCAGCCCAGTATTTTTTGAGATAATGAATGCGATCCTGCTTACGCTTGTTACCAATGCCTTCCTGGAAATTAATGGCCTCGCCTATCGCCTGCTCGATCGGGAAGCTGCGCGTGCCGAGCGTTTCAAACTTGCGGATATTACCGCTTTTCGGCTCGCTATTGCAAAGCAGCGGCCATATTTTCTCGATTTTATCCTTTTTAATCCACATCATCCCGCTTCCCACCGGTGCACTCAGGAACTTGTGCAGGCTGGTACCGAAGTAATCACATTCCAGCTCAGGAATTTTATAATCCAGCAACCCGAATGTATGCGCGCCATCGCAAACCACCTCGATCCCCTTGGCATGTGCCATTTGGGAAATCTCCCTGACCGGCATAATCTGCCCGACCCAGTTGATGATATGCGTTACGTGGATGATCTTAGTCCTGGGCGTGATCGCATCGGCGTATGCTTTTACGATCTGCTCCTTGTTTTCTATGGGAAAATCAAAGGAAAGTTGTTTGTACACGATGCCATCCCGCATCTGGCGTTGCTTCCAGGCTTGTACCATGTTTGGATAATCCTGCAAAGTGCCTATCACCTCGTCGCCTTTTTCCAGTGGGAGTCCGAAAATGATGGTATTCAATGCCTCCGTCGCATTACGGTTAATCGCGATTTCCTCGGCATCGGTCCCGGCCAGCTTGGCCAGGCGCTGCCGGAGCGGCTCGCGACCCTTATCCATAATACGCCACATATAGTAGGATGGCCCCTGCGCGGCGGCTTTGTTGTATTTGTCCAGGGCCTCTTGCACCACAATCGGCGAAGGTGATACGCCTCCGTTGTTAAGGATGATGATCTCGCTTTTGCTGGCGGTGTAAGCGTCCTGGATCACCGACCAGTATTCTTCATTGCTTTCGCTGGCGGGGTTCCAAAGTTGTTCTGCTTCGAGGAATTGCTCGGCGTGGAGCTGGTTAAAAAGGCTGTTGATCCCGAAAGCGCCCATACCCAAGGCAGCACTCTTCCGGAAAAAGGAACGGCGGTTGTTCATACAATTTTGTTTAAGGAATAGTAATGGAGTGAAGTACAATATATTGAATATCTACTTCAATCCCAATTACTCAGCCCCTGAACCATCCTTTATCGTCGCCTCTTTCAGCCATTCGTAAGTATTGGCGGGCATAGGCAGCCCGTCGGCGTCGAGTTGCAGGAACATCAGATGCAAATGGGTGGGTGAGCGCTTCTGGTAGGCATTATAGCCGGTGCGCCCCATCTCTGAAATCTTATCGCCGGCATTCACCCATTGGCCCGGCTGAACCTCCACGATATTGTTATGGGCATAATAGAAAAGTCCGTCCAGACAGGGATCGTAAATCCAGATCCAGTTGCCGCCACGGTATTCGCTGTCGTATTTCCAGCTGGTTTCGGTAGCCACCACAAGGCCCGACGTGAATGCGAGCACGTCGATGGGCTGCCAGGTTCGGTCGTCGAGCACGTCCTGGTCCTTATCGCGTACAAACAAATCGTGGGCCGGGTGACTGCCGGTCACATTCATGTCGAAAAGATCAAAGCCGTTAGGCCGGTAACCACGTCCTCTCGAACCCACCGACTCCCTGGCCGTGTAACCTTTGATCGGATAGACGAAATAAGATGAATCGATGGACCGGCAGGTGTCTCTTCTGAATTCCGCCCGGAGATTACGCATAACCGCCCCGAATGCCGCGCGTGCCGAATCGGGCGTGATCACATTATCGCGGATATCCATCTGGATCTGATGGAAAGTCCGGCAGTATTCTGCAATTTTATCGGAAGATTCACTCTGGTTCGTCAAACCGGCCACACAAATCACCAACACAATCCCGGCAATTCTTTTAAATGTCATCAACAATACGTTAATCAACCCCTTTTTTTTCACTTAAACCCTGTTTTTTGAGGAACGATAGCGAGAAGGCTCACTAATAAAAAAGCGCTGCAAAGGTATCCGTTCTATGTTAAATAAATGCAGAGAAGTTCTTTATTGGTCAAACACTAAAATCAGATTACAATGCAAAAACGTCGTTTTGGACGAACTGGCTGGGAAATCAGCGAAGTAGGTTATGGAATGTGGGGACTAGCGGGCTGGACAGGCTCCGATCGCAAGGAGACAAACGATTCCCTCGACCTGGCCGTCGAATCGGGTGTCAATTTCTTCGATACCGCGTGGGGCTACGGCGAAGGCCTGAGCGAGCGCATTCTCGGAGAGCTGATCAAACGCAATCCCGACAAAAAGCTTTATGCCGCTACCAAGATCCCGCCCAAAAATCGCCAATGGCCGTCGCGCCCCGAATTCGCGTTGAAAGACGTATTTCCGGCCGATTACATTGTGGAATACACCGAAAAAAGCCTTCAAAACCTCGGTACCGAGCAGATCGACCTGCTGCAATTCCACGTCTGGGAAGACGCCTGGGCGGAAGAGGACGAATGGAAAGATGCCATTCAAAAACTAACCAAAGAAGGAAAAGTAGCGGCCTGGGGTATCAGTATCAACCGCTGGGAACCGGATAATGCATTGAAAACGCTCGAAACCGGACTGATCGACGCAGTACAGGTGATCTACAATATTTTTGACCAGGCGCCCGAAGATAACCTCTTCCCGCTTTGCCGGAAGCTCGACATCGGCGTGATCGCCCGTGTGCCTTTCGATGAAGGGACGCTCACCGGCCTGTTGACCAAGGAAACCAAATTCCCGGCCGACGACTGGCGCTCGACCTATTTCGTTCCCGAAAACCTGAATACAAGTGTGGACCACGCCGAAGCACTGCGCGCCGATATCCCGGCAGGCATGACGATGCCCGAACTCGCATTGCGTTTTATCCTTAATAATCCGGATGTGCACACGACGATCCCGGGCATGCGCAAGCTCCCGCACGTACGTTCGAACGTCGCCGTGAGCGACGGCGTGCGGCTCGATCCCGCGGTGGCCGAAAAAATGAAAGCCCACCGCTGGGACCGCCAGCCTACCAAATGGTCGCAATAGTTATTAAAAGCAAAAATGCCTTCCTGTAATGGGAAAGGCATTTTTGCTTTTTAATACTTGAAGATCCTTAGCGATACAATTTCGCGTCCACCGAGAACCTACCCGGGCCTGTCAGGAACAATGTAATATAAGGAAAGAGGAACAGCAACGCATGTTCCTTCATGTCAAACGGGGCCTTGGCATGTACGATCGTTGCTACCACCACCATGGTGACAATCAGCGGAATGAGCGCTGCGCGCGTGCCCAGGCCCAGGATGATCAGGATCGAACAGCCGAACTCGGCACAGATAGTCAGTACATAAGACAGCTCCTCGCCTATCCCGATCGGGTCGGCGAATGAATGGTCCCCGCTAAGGAAGGTGGTGAGTTTGGCGTAACCGTGCGTGAGCATGAGGCACGATACCCCCACCCGCAGGATCAGTACCGCCCAATCCACCGAAGCAGGCAGTTTAATCGGTCTCAGAAATCGTTTGAGCATAGTGAGTTAAATTGGTTTATAAAGGTATTCGCAAAGGCTACAACCAATGCCGTGCCGAAGATAGTTTCCAGATTGATTCCCTCTAACCAAATTTTTAATTTTCATATATCAAGTTTTATTTTTAGGTTTGTCTAAATTTATATTCAGATAAAAGTAAATTAATAATTCGGCCATGCTATGAAACTACGGATACTCTTACTGTTCAGCTGTTTGCCGTTCGGTGCCTGGGCACAATTTTCGTTCTCCGGAAAGATATCACTGGAAGGCCAGGCCGATCCCGCGTTCGGTGCTTCGATTTATATTAGTGAATTGAAAACCGGTACCACGGCCGATACTGCGGGGCATTTCCGGCTTACCGGCATTCCGAAAGGTACTTATACCGTTCGCGTCAGCTACGTTTCATTGCCAACGATCACCGAAAAGAACATTCGGATCGACCGGGACGTGAGAAAGGACTTTGTAATGAAATCAGGCGCTAATGCATTGGAAGAGGTGGTTGTGACCGGTACTATGAAAGAGGTCTCGAAGCTCGACAGCCCGGTACCGGTCGATATTATTACCTCCAAATTCATCTATAAAAACCCGGTTCCCAGCATTTTTGAGGGGTTAAGTTATGTGAACGGTGTCCGCCCGCAATTAAATTGTAACGTTTGCAACACAGGCGATATCCACATTAATGGCCTGGAAGGGCCTTACACGATGGTACTCATCGACGGCATGCCGATGGTGAGCGGGCTTTCTACGGTTTATGGGCTTTCCGGAATTCCCAACAGCCTGATTGAGCGCGTGGAGATCGTGAAAGGTCCTGCGTCTACCCTATACGGTTCGGAAGCTGTGGGCGGTTTGATCAATATTATTACTAAAAACCCGTCCAAAGCGCCGGTGTTCTCTGCCGACGCTTTCAGTACCACCTGGCGCGACTATAATGTAGACCTCGGTGTAAAATTCACTCCAAGCGCCAAAAGCAGCTCTTTGCTGGGTATCAATTATTTCAATTATCAAAACCCGATCGATAACAACAAGGACGGCTTCACCGATCTGACACTTCAGAACCGCATTTCGATCTTCAACAAATGGTCGTTCGACCTGAAAAACAACAGGCAGGCCAATGTGGCCGCGCGCTACTATTACGAGGACCGCTGGGGCGGGCAAATGCAGTGGAACCGCTCGTACCGCGGCGGTGAAGAAGTTTATGGTGAAAGCATTTATACCAAACGCTTCGAGCTTCTGGGGAATTACCAGCTTCCGTTCACCGAGAAAATCACGCTCCAATACTCTTTCAGCTCGCATAACCAGAATTCGGCATATGGCCACGTGCCGTTCAATGCCGACCAGAAGATCGCATTCACGCAGTTTTTGTGGGATAAGGAGATTGGGAAGCACAGCCTGCTGATGGGAACGCCATTCCGCTATACCTTTTATAATGACAATACCCCCGCTACCCGTTACTCCGACGGCCAGGACCACGCCGACAAGATTTACCTCCCCGGCGTATTCATCCAGGACGAGTTCAAAAGCGGCCCGCATTCCATTCTTTTGGGCGCGCGGTACGACTACAACAGCCGCCACGGAAGCATTTTCACACCGAGAGCGGCATACAAATACAAGTTCAATCAAACGGATGTGGTAAGATTGAATATCGGCCGTGGTTTCCGCATCGTGAACCTGTTTACCGAAGACCACGCCGCACTGACGGGCTCTCGCGAAGTCGTTTTAAAAGAGGCATTGAAGCCCGAGCAAAGCTGGAATGCGAATATCAACGTAGTCAAGAAGATCGTAACCGGCAATTCGTTCATCGGGATCGACGCTTCGGTGTTCTATACCCATTTTACCAACCGCATCCTGCCCGACTACGACACCAATCCGAACGAAATTATTTATGATAACCTCGATGGTTACGCAGTTTCGAAGGGTGTCAGCATGAATCTCGATTTCAATTTTCCTTTCCCGCTGAAAATCATCGCCGGTGGTACTTATATGGACAATTTTCAGAAGGAAAACGGCATGCGTTTCAGACCGGTACTGACCGAGAAATTCACCGGAACGTGGTCGGTTTCCTACGAAATCCAGAAAGCTGGCCTCTCATTCGACTACACCGGGAACATTTACGGCCCTATGCGCCTGCCGCTCCTGAGCGAGGACGATCCCCGCGCGGCAAACTCGCCGGTATGGTCTTTGCAGAATATCCAGGTAACCAAAAAGTTTGACAACGGGCTGGAAATTTACGGGGGTGTTAAGAACCTGCTCAACTTCACTCCGCCTGCCAATTCGATCGCCCGCGCGAATGATCCGTTTGACAAAAACGTAAAATTTGACGAGCAAGGACAAGTAATTGCGACACCCGACAACCCGTACAAGCTAACGTTTGATCCATCATACGTATATGCGCCAAATCAGGGCGTCAGGGCATTTTTAGGGCTGAGATATACGCTCAGATAAGTTGATAGCATGACACTAAAAAATGTCGCATGAAATGTTATTATATAACTTTTCAAATATCATAAACATTTAGCATACTGATATTCATTGATTTGAATAATTTTTGATTGTATCTTTGAGCCGTCAACCAATTAACACTACAAGTTATGGCATTAACAAAACAGTTTGTAAAAAGTAAGTCTGTTTACAAAGTGACGTTTACAGTTCCTGCGGAAGCAGCATCAGAAGCGAAGAATATTGCCCTCGTTGGCGAGTTCAATGGCTGGAACCCCGAAGAAGCGATCGCATTAAAAAAACAAAAAGACGGTTCATTCAAAACCAGCCTCGAACTGGGGGCCGGAGAATATCAGTTCCG
>DATMSL010000197.1:0-3711 GCA_035565435.1 Dyadobacter sp.
TTCATGCCGCATATGGGATGGATAGGGGCTAAATCCGTAAAAATCTATACCCAGGACAAGACCTGCGGGTACTATCTTTATGATGAAGCGTCCGGCCGGTTGTTCGAATTTCGGTTTAACGCACCTGATGGTGAAAATACTAAATTGAGATATCACCAGATATTGGCAGATTATCACAAGTGGAAACAGAGTCAACCACCAGGGTAGTGGTATCCATAGCTGCTAAATATCTCCCGAGTACATTTGTTACCAATTATTCATTTCATAGAATGAAGCGGATTTTAATCCGTTGGGGAATAATGTGGATACGTCACACCTAATATTTTCAGAAATTGCATTTCATTACAACAATGCGCTGATTGCGGGTTGCTACCTTGCCGTCAGCGGTACCTCCTTTACTTTCACTGTCTGGCTCACATTACCGCCTATTGTGAAAGCTACGCCATTCCTGATGGCGATCACTACGTCGCTGTGGCCGCAGAAATCGCCGCCAGTCCTGTAATAGCCGACAAGATCTCCCACTTCCAGCACTTGGTCATTTAAATGAACGGCCCAGTAGGCTCTGGACATATCCTGATTCAAAAACGCTTTTTACTATCGCTAAAATAGGTCGTGTGCCGCGGTGAAAATTTGAACGATTTTGAGAGCGATGCCTGTCTGACGACAAAACTGATGAATACGGCCGACCAGGCAACGCTAACAGGTTGCGGTGAAAGCGGAACGGCCTGCTAGTAGGCATTGATCCGTGGTTTGGAATCGGTATGGATTTCGTTCCTTTTGCCGAAAGGAAATCCTTATATTCTTTCCCTGTGGCTTCAATTAACCGGTCCACTTCGGCATTGATGGGGTCCCGAAGCAGCGAAGTATGGACGAAGCCATTGAGCTGATGACCATCGATAATAGTGTTACAAGGCTGCCAGTCACCGCCGGTTCCTGTAAGTCCACCAGTTGTCGTGATCAGATGACCGGTAGGAAGTTCTGCCAATAGTGCCTTCGAAGTATTGGTGTAACACGCAGATTTGCTTTTGGGACATTGACTCGTAATTCCATAGCTTGGTTGTATTAAAGTGTTGGGATAATTAAGTAATTGAAATGAGTGAAATGTAGGTCAAAACTGTCTCCACTCGCATAATGCCGACAAATTGGCTACCGCAACACGGTAGCCAATTTTTTTGATGCCGTCTGCCCGTCTATTTCCAAATACCGTTTCATCGACAGTTTTTTTCTTTTCAGCAACTTCATTATTTCTAACTAATGAACATTGGCTGAACTTTGGCATCATAATAGAACAATCCAAAACAAGCCATGAAAAAATTTTATGTTTTTCTTCTGAGCCTGGCGCTCTTAACGTTATCGATCAGCTGCGAAAAAGACGCAAACACCCCTGGTCCCGATCCGCAACCCACAGAGCAGTCTGACGTGACACCGGTAGGCAATCCTGTGGGCACCGCCGTCTCCGTCACCATCGGTCCGGCAGGTGGGCATATTGAGTCTGGCGATCAGCGCGTCCGGATCGACATCCCGGCTGGCGCGCTGGCCAGCAGTCAGACTATTTCGGTGCAGCCGCTGGACGAAAACCATTGCCCCGGCGGATCCGGAGCGGCATTTCGACTGCTGCCTCACGGGCTTACATTTGCCAAACCAGCTACCATTACTTTCCGCTACGAGCAGGAGGATACGACCGACACCGACCCTGAACTGTTGCGCGTGGCCTTCCAGTCTGACGCTCGTGGCTGGTATTCGCCATCCACCTCACGCATAGATACGACGGCAAGGCTGGTTATTGCCAGTACCACGCATTTCAGTGACTGGACAATACTTAAAAGCGCGATCGTTGATCCAAGTGTTCAGGCCATTGATCCAGGCGCTTCCGCAAATCTCAGTGTGCGGGCCCACATTGAAGTCCATGAGCCGGATGGAAAAGATATTCCTGTTTTTACAAAAATCGATTCGAAATTTGTAGACAAATGGACTGCGCAGGGAGCAGGACATATAGAAGACAACGACAATGCAACCGCCACCTACACCGCACCGGAGCGGATACCCGCTACGAATCCGCAAGTTGTAACTGTGGTGCTGAGCCAGACCATTAACAATGTAAAACGGCAAATAAAGTTACATGCCAAAATATATGTGCTCGGAGAGGGACTGGTTTTCCGGATCAACGGGGGGCAGTGGATACCTACCGCCTCACCTCTGGGTTTGTCCAAGGTCGTTCATGGGAACATCAAGCGCCTGCTTGTGACCAGCGGGCTATCGGCCCCCGGTCTGTTTGCAAGTGTTACGCTCAGTTGGCCCGAGATGAGCGAAAAAGTGAATAGTTATATAATGCCATGGCAGCTGAAAACCAATGATAATGAGATGCGGATCCCCATCATCTACCTTACAACCAACCCGAAAGGAACGCCACTGTATGCGTTTTTTTACGAGCAGAACAAAGCGACGTACCCGAGCCCGGGAAACTTGCAGATTGCCAAGATCGGGCTCACGACTGACGACTACTACATTGGTTCGTTTACATTGAAAAGAGCAGGTATACTGGAATACTCGGGTGGTACAGACCAGGTCTTTGATGGCATTGCCGAAGTGGAGGGCTACTTCCGGTTCAAGGTTGGCAGGAGTTTCTAGCATCGTCGTCAACTAGTTTTCCCTTGTAAACCGGTGACTTGGTTTACAAGGGAAAATGATGTTTCATGGCATGTTCGTTACGTTTCAATGAGTAGCGGTCCCGGAAACCAATTTAAAAAGCTGCCTTAAAGGGTACCCATCATAAATGCTTAGCAACAGAATACAGTGACTGAATGATCAATGGATGCGCATTGCAGGGATGCCGGTGCTGGCACTTATAGGTCAGTGGATCATGTATGGATATACCAATACGCGTACCCCAGCGACTGGTGCAATCCATTTTTCTTTGTGGTGGGCGCGATTCTGGTCTGGGAATGCAACCGCGCGGGCATCATCCTGTCACGACGGCGCTACACCGAGCTCACGCAGACCCGCCAGCGCGTGATTTTCCAGATCGGGTGGTTTATCCTGTTTTGTAGTTTGATCCGCATTACGCAAACATTTTTCTACCAGGTACCGTACTAGCGACCAGCCCGAAACGCCAATGTAAAGCAGCCAGCGGCTGGAATAGCGGTCAGTGAGCCAGCCCATGGCAAGACTGCCGAAAAAAAGGTAGTGGCGAATGCCGGCCCTGTTTGAGCCAGATAACGTCCAGCGGTAGCGTGTCGACGGAGCGGTCCGGGTAGAATGAGGTATAGATTCCTATCTCCATGGGATCGCTGGGTAATTTCCCTGGCACCGAAAGTACTGGTTGAGCCCATCCATTCAGGCTCAATAGTGTCAATGCCAGAAATAGCCTCAGTTGCATCCCTGCTGATTTTACATAAAAGTATCAATATCAATAACCTGGTGTCATTTTGAAGGGCTAAATGATAGGTTTTATAGAGTGAGCGGTTAATTTTCTGAGCAAGCATGCATAGGACAGAAATCGATGGGTGTTTGCATTAAAATGGATACTGGTTCTTGCAGATTAGTAAAGTCAATGGATTGGCTTTCTAAGCGAATAAGGCCGGTTTGCAGTAGCGGATCAGTTCTGAATTTCCAGGGCGATCGACCGTGAGAAGGAGATTTCCAAGAATTAAATTTGGACATTTACAATGAATTCAGGCCGCTGGGCATATTCTTTCAGCATCAGATTCGGTG
>DATMSL010000198.1:0-3721 GCA_035565435.1 Dyadobacter sp.
ATCGGGAATTGTGAAAAACTTCTGCTTCATGCGTTATGAGCTCCCGGTGGTTCCCCTGATACTCGCATTCGATCCGCGGGAAATCAAGGTACTTTCGCTGGAAGTAACCGCCGGGACCAACCGCGAACGCCTCGCTGCCGCATTGGGCCAGATCTGGAAACGATATCACCCGCACGAGTCATTTGTGTATTCCTGGTATGAAGACCAGCTTTACGAGGATTATCTGGAAAATGAAGACCAAAAGATCACCGATTTGCTGGTATTCGTCGTATTCACGATCGCTGCAATGGGCTTGCTGGGAATGGTCACCTATTCCACCGCCAAGCGCGTAAAAGAAGTGGGTGTACGAAAGGTTATGGGCGCCAGTACAGCCCAGATCATGCAGCTGCTATCCGGCTCATTTGTAAAACTGATCCTGATCGCCGCGATCATCGCAATGCCAATCGGCTATGGGCTTGGGGCGCTGTTTCTCAATATTTTCACCTACCATCCCAGTCTTGGCCCGGGCGTGTTTCTCACTTGCATTGGTAGCCTCGGGCTCATTGGCTTGCTCACCATCGGTATTCAGACCTACAAAGCGGCCATTACCAATCCGGCCGAGACTTTAAGGAATGATTAAAAGGGAGGAAGGGAGGAAAGGGAGTATGGAGGAAAGGAAAAATTGGCATCAGAAGTAGGAGACCCCGCTGGGGTCACGCCATGTTTTTGATGTATTTCTTGCTATAAACAGGAAGCCGCTCAGCGGCCAACGCCGAAACTGACGTCCCTGCCAAGGCATGGTGCTTGATGCCGGAGGCATCCCCTGTTTATAGAAACCCATGTCAATACAGGACAAAAGCGCCCCAGCGGGGGCCTCTTGTCGGTACTACAAGACAACCCTCCCCTTCCTCCATTCCTCTCTTCCTTCACAACACCGCTGTTAAAAAACGTTAAACAAACCACCTCTGATAATCAGCAAGTTGATAAACCGCTAGTTTTGAAACATGCTGAAAAACTACTTCAAAATCGCTTGGCGGAATTTACTGAAACGCCGCTTTTATGCGTTGGTAACGATGCTCGGACTTACCGTCGGGATGACGTTCTCCTTCCTGATGATGTGCTACATATGGGGCGAGCTTCGTGTGAATGCCGACCTCCGGAATGCAAAAAAACAATACATCATCCGCAGTAAATGGACCAACCCGGGCATGGGCCTCGATCTGACCACGCTTGGACCACTGGGTAAGGCATTGAAATCAGATTACCCCAATCTGGTTGCCAACTACTACCGTTACGACGCCATTACCGTGGCAGTGTCGCACGGGGATAAGCACTTCAGAGAGGATGTGCAGACGGGCGACTCTACCCTGCTGGTAATGTATGATTTCCCGCTCCTGCACGGGCATGCAGAAACCGCATTGAATGCACCCAATTCGATCGTCATCACAGAAAACAAGGCGATGAAGTACTTCGATCGGACGGATGTGGTAGGCGAATCGCTTACACTGCACAATTTTGTGGGAGGCAAGCAGGAGTACCAGATTACTGCGGTCATAAAAAATCCTCCTTTCAATTCGGTTACCCATTTGCTGAACACTGAGGCGGAAATTTTCTTCCCGTTCAGCAGCCTCGAAGGCCGTAAAGGCTCCGAGGATAACTGGGGCTTTGCATTTATGGTCAATTACATTGAGCTGAAAGATGGCGTTTCACCCGCCGACCTCGCCAGGCCGATTGCCCGCGAGCTCGCAACAAATGCACCGGAGGCCATCCGAACCAACCTGAAAGTTTACCTAACCCCACTTAGCGAGTACTATCGCGAAGCGAACAATGGAATCGTCAATAAAATGATCCTGACGCTTTCGGGCATTACACTTTTCATTTTGCTGATGGCCATCGTCAATTTTGTCAACATCTCCATCGGCAGCTCCTCGTCGCGTTTAAAGGAAATAGGCGTGCGAAAAGTGCTGGGCAGCCAGAAAAGGCAGCTTATCGGGCAGTTTCTAGCAGAATCCGTTCTTCTGGCATTTCTGGCAATGCTCATTTCACTCGGGTTATATCAGTTCCTACGACCTTTTTTCAGCGATATGCTGAGCAAAGAAGTAACATCCCTATGGTCGCTGATGCCCTACGTATTCATCGTCCCGGTATTGGTTGCAATACTCGTGGGACTGCTGGCAGGACTATACCCGGCTTTGGTACTCTCGCGAATCCCGTCGGTGGAGTCGATGAAGGGCAAACTGAAATCGGTCGGAGGTAATACTGCCTTCAGGCGAGCGCTCATCGCAGTGCAATTTGTCATTGCGCTGTTCGTGTTCGCAGGAGCAGCTATGGTGGCTCGCCAAGTCGATTATTTTTTCAATAAAAATCTCGGCTACAACAAAGAATCGCTGGTTACGCTGGGCGTTCCCCGCGACTGGACACCCGACGGGTTAACCAAAATGGAACAGGTGCGCGACGGTCTCGGTCGGCTAAGCGAGATTAAAAGTATTTCACTTTCGTACGAAATCCCGAACGGCAATGGCGGCTATTTTGCTTTCTATAAACCCGGCCAGGATTCCACAGAAGCTGTTCTGGCCACAGTGCTGCGCACGGATGTCACCTATGCCAAAACGTATGATCTAAAACTGATAGCGGGCGAGTTCTTACAAGCACCGAACACCGCCTATCAACCCGACCGCATCGTCATGAACGAAACGGCGGTCAGATCGCTCGGATACGCCAATGCGCAGGAAGCATTGGGACAGCAGGTACGGGTACATTTCTATCCCAAACCACTAACCATTGTTGGCGTGGCGCAAGATTTCCATTTCGAATCGATGCATGAGGCTATCAAACCGCTGGTATTCGCCGACGTCCGCGGCACCAATACTTACCGCTATCTGAGCATGCGCCTGAACCCGGGCAACATTGGCAACGCTATGGCCGCAATCCAGCAAAAATGGCGCGAACTCCTGCCGGATGCCCCGTTCGAATACGTATTCATGGAGGAAAGCCTGCAAAAATTATATCAATCTGAAATCCAGCTCAAAAAAGCCTCCCGCGTCGCGACGTTTCTTTCGGTGATTATCGTACTGCTCGGCATACTTGGAATGGTTTCCCTCAACGTCGCCCGCCGCACACGTGAGGTAGGGATACGCAAAGTACTGGGTGCCACCAGCGCACACGTTATAATGCTATTTCTGAAAGAATTTCTGGCAATCCTTGCCGGAGCCATATTAATCGCATTTCCGTTGGCAATGCTATTAGGAAACCGATGGCTGAAAACTTATGCTTACCGGACAGATATCGGATGGGAAGTATTTGGGTGCATCGCAACGATCTTTGGATTGATGATCATCGCGCTCGTCAGTGTACAGACGTACAAGGCGGCGGTAGTGAATCCTGTCGAGAGTTTGAAGAGTGACTAACTGTTATCTCCTATTAAAATAACTCTAGAAAAGCGACTAGGTCGATGACTTTCAACTTTGGGAACTCTAAACTTTTAAAGACATTAAATCCTCTATCGTTGGTCACTAAATAATCGCAATTGCAACTAATGGCAAGGTCAGAGAATTTATTATCATCAGGATCATCAACCAAGTTCCATTTAAATGCGGCTTCCGCATGAACTGTATTAGGCGCAACACTTAGGTAATAAAGTACCCTTTGTGCAGTCTGAGCTGAGTATGTTTTTGTGAGGATTTCTTCGTATTCCAGCAAAATTTCATTGCTAACATACCAATGAAATTTTTCCGCTGCGAAT
>DATMSL010000199.1:0-5168 GCA_035565435.1 Dyadobacter sp.
GTTTCATTCCTTCCAGATTACGCCCCGGGAAGCACCCGGAAACTTTGATTAGCACGATGATAAATTTCCCTTCAAATAGTGTTTGCCGAATGCCTGTAAAAATTCCGTTCCTTATTTTACAAACGACCTGAGTAACCGGGCATTGCCCTATGAATTATACAAAGCGATTTTGCTCAGGAAAATAACTTCAAAAATGTAACAATAAATGGCGCCGACAGCAAAAGGCCATCGAAACGATCGAGGAAGCCGCCGTGGCCGGGAATGCTGCTTCCCGAGTCCTTGATGGCAATACTCCGCTTGAACAACGATTCCACCAGGTCGCCGTAAGTACCCACCACCACGATAATGGCGCCGATGCAATACCACTTCCAGGGTTCGAAGGTACGGAAATAATGCCCCAGCGCAAATGCGATGATCCCCGCGAAGACAGCACTGCCCATGGATCCTTCCCAGGATTTTTTGGGAGAAATGCGTTCGAACAGTTTCCTTTTTCCAAACTTGGTACCTGCAAAATACCCCCCGATATCCGACGCCCACAAGAGCAGCAGGCTACCGAGTACGATCTCGTAATTGTAAGTTCCTCCCCGCAGCGCCATCACGATGATCAATGCGAATGGCAATGCGACGTAAATAATTCCCAGGAACGTAAAACCGATATTCGTAAAAGGTTTCAGGTCGTTCTTTTTATAGAGTTTGATAAAAAAGATCATCGACAGCAGCGGGCTGATAATGAAGTAATTTTCAAACTCGACAATGTCCTGCTCAATCAAATACGCAAGAAGTATCATGACTGTGCCACAGAACGTGCCATAATATGTAAGCGGCTGGTTACCGTCGAGGCCGAGCAGTTTGTAGAATTCGAGCTGTGTGAGGGAGCTGATGGCGCAAAAAAGCAGCAAAAACGACCATTCACTGTAAACAATGCAACTAATAATGACAAATACGCCCGCCAACCCGGTGATGGTCCTTTGCTGTAAATTATTCAGGTTGTTCAAGCGCTGCTTCATTCGTCAGTATTGTTTGGGCCTTTTCGAGATCGGCCGCGGGCACATGCACTTCAAAATTTCCAAAGATCGGATAGCTGCTATCCTGTTTGTTCACAATCACCGCCCCGATCCCGTTCTGTTCCAAAATTTCGCGGGCTATTTCGGCCCGGATCGCCTGTCCGCTCTGGTAGGCCTTCGCCCAATTCTCCTCCATTATTTTTGAAAATGTTAAATTATCTTAAAAGTTGCGCGGAACACCCATTCGTGCCGCTTGGCCGTTCTTTCTGATCACTTGCAGTATGGCAGCAGACACAACCACCGAAGCTGCAATGAGCGTCAACGGCATTGATTTTGCCTCCTCAATGTTGATCTTTACTAAACCCACATTGTGTAAGTACATCATTACCAGCACAAAACCATTATTAACAAAATGCGCCAGGATAGCCACCCACAAATTGCCGGTCCAATAATACAGATAGCCGAACAATGCACCAAGCATCATACGCGGCAAAAAGCCATAAAATTGAAAGTGAATAGCACTGAAAATAGCCGCCGACACCCAGATCGCAACATGAATATTGCGTAATTCCAGAGAAAGCTTCGTCTGGATCACCCCTCTGAAAAGGGCTTCCTCACCTACCGCCGGGAGCACGGTTACCACAAACAATGCGATCAGCAGCTGACCAAAACTAGTGTAACTCGTAAGAAACTCGGTCATCACCGAAAGCTGGTCTTCCTTGTCGCGCATCCATTTTTCGAGGCCCGACAGTGCATCCGGCAAATCCATTGCCTGGTTCCATTCGATAAACTTGCTGTTCGCCGGGATAAATGCCAGTACCAGCACAAATGCCAATACCCAGATATACGGCGCGGGTTTCTTGTCATTACTCAGGTCGCCGATGCTGCGGCGTTCGATATAAAACCAATAAATGAGCGTAGGAAGTAAATAGGAAAAGAAATGGACCACTCCCTGCATGATCATCAGCGCATTCCATCCATTTGGTATTTTTTCGGGCTCAGCAAAGAGCTGGGTGAGCAGGGCCGTAACGCCTTCGGTGTCTGCACCGAGGTAAACGGCGAGCACCATTACAGCCAGTACATTACCTACGGCCATACCTATAAGCATAAAGCCGACCAGTACCAATAAACTGCCCCAGGTGCCGGGTACGCGCGAAACAACCAGATTCGGGTTACTATTTTGCATAATTGGTGTAAATTTACAGTTTATTATCATATTACTGCGAAGTAGTATTGAAGGATTATGGTTAAGATTGGAAATATAGAACTGAGTGATTTTCCGTTGCTGCTCGCTCCGATGGAGGATGTGAGCGACCCGCCTTTCCGTGCGGTATGCAAGGAAAACGGGGCCGATTTGATGTACACTGAGTTCGTGTCGTCGGAAGGGCTCATACGCGATGCTGCTAAAAGCGTTCAAAAACTGGACATTTTTGAGTATGAAAGACCGGTGGGTATCCAGCTTTTCGGTAGCGACGTGGAAACGATGGGCTCGTGCGCAGAGATTGCCTCACGTGTGAGCCCCGACCTGATCGATATCAATTACGGCTGCCCCGTGAAGAATGTCGCGTGCCGTGGCGCCGGCGCTGCATTGTTGCAGGACATCCCCAAAATGGTCAAAATGACGGAGTCGGTCATTAAATCGACGCATTTGCCGGTGACGGTCAAAACACGTCTGGGCTGGGACGAGAATACCAAAAACGTAGAAGACGTGGCCGAGCGTTTGCAGGATATCGGCATCAAAGCATTGTCCATACACGGCCGCACGCGCGTGCAGATGTACAAAGGCGCCGCCGATTGGTCGCTGATCGCCAAAATCAAGGAAAACCCGCGCATTACCATCCCTATTTTCGGTAACGGCGATATCGACACGCCCGAGAAGGCTTTGGAATACAAAAACCGGTACGGCGTGGACGGCATTATGATCGGCCGCGCGACGATCGGTAACCCGTGGATCTTCAATGAGATCAAGCATTACCTCAAAACCGGTGAAAAACTACCTCCGCCTACCATGGAGCAGCGCGTGGACGTCTGCCGCAGGCACCTCGAATTTTCCATCCGCTGGAAGGGGCCGGTAGCAGGTGTTTTTGAAATGAGAAGGCATTATACCAACTATTTCAAAGGGCTGGAACACTTCAAACCTTACAGAATGCGCCTTGTGGAAGCGCCTACCTTCGACGAACTCGACAGCATCCTCAAAGAAATCTCCAACGATTACAGCGAAATGGTATGCTGAAAGTAAACGTGGGCAACAAGCCACAGGCTGAGCAAGCTGAGAACGGCGGCGCATTTGAATTAGACCAGCGGAAAGAAGGCTGGTTCATCAATGGAAATGCTTTCGACGGCGACATCGCTGCGCTCGGCAATAACCGTTTCCACGTAATCTGGCGAAACAAATCCTATAATATCGAAGTACTCGACCGTAATCCGGCCGAGAAAACGACGCATTTGCTCATTAACGGCCAGCATTACCACACCACGGCAAAGGACGACCTGGATCTTTTGCTCGAAAAAATGGGCATGCAGAACGGTTCCGCTCAAAAAATCAACAATGTAAAGGCTCCTATGCCGGGGCTGATCCAGTCTATTGCCGTAGCCGAAGGCGACAGCATTGCCAAAGGCGACAACCTGCTCGTACTCGTGGCGATGAAAATGGAAAATGTGATCAAATCGTCGGGCAGCGGGGTCATTAAAACGCTGAAAGTGACGCCCGGACAGATTGTGGAAAAAAACCAGGTATTATTGGAGTTTCACTAAATTACTTGTGATTCTGAACTTCGTCCGCTTATTTTTACGGATCAAAACACCACTCACAACCATGCCGGAACCAAAATATAAACGTTTATTACTGAAACTCAGCGGAGAAGCACTCAACGGGGGCGATAAAGCCCAAGTCATCGACTTTAACATTCTCGACAATTATGCCAAGGAAATCAAAAGGATTACCGAGGTAGGCGTGCAGGTTGCAATCGTAATTGGTGGTGGAAATATTTTCCGCGGGGCTTCCGTAGAAAAGTCAGGGATCGACCGCGTGCAGGGCGATCACATGGGCATGCTCGCAACCGTGATCAACGGAATGGCGATCCAGAGCTCATTGGAAAAACACGGCATGAACACCCGTCTGATGTCGGCCATCAAAATGGAGCAGGTTTGTGAGCCATTGATCCGCCGCCGCGCCGTGCGTCACCTCGAAAAAGGACGTGTGGTGATCTTCGGAGCAGGCACCGGCAACCCTTATTTTACAACAGACACCACCGCGGGTCTTCGTGCCATCGAATCGGAATCGGAAGTGGTTTTGAAAGGTACGCGTGTAGACGGCGTCTATACAGCCGATCCGGAGAAAGACCCGTCTGCGACTAAGTACAACCAGCTTTCATTTGATGAAGCCCTGGCCAAAAATCTCAAGATCATGGACCTCACCGCATTCACATTATGTAAGGAAAACGATCTGCCGATCATCGTATTCGACATGAACAAGCCTGGTAACCTGTACGACCTCGTAATGGGTGGCAATGTCGGAACGCTGATCTCGAATCAATAGAAAATACAGCTTACTATAAAACAATGGAAGAAATAGAATTATATCTGGACGACGCCAAGGATACGATGGACGGCGCTATCAAACACCTTATTATTGAATTGGGTAAAATCCGCGCCGGAAAAGCATCCCCACAAATGCTGGAAGGTCTTCAGATCGAATACTATGGTTCAATGACGCCGATCCAGAATGTGGCGACGATCAACACGCCCGACGCACGGACGCTGGCTATCAAACCTTTCGAGAAAAAGATCATCAACGATATCGAAAAGGCGATCCGCAATAGTAACCTGGGCTTCTCCCCTTCGAACGACGGTGAGCTGATCCGGATTTCTGTTCCCCCATTGAATGAAGAGCGCCGCCGCGAGCTCGTAAAACGCGCCAAAAACGAAATTGAAACTGCGAAGATCAACGTCCGTAACATTCGTCAGGACGCGAACAATTCGCTGCGTAAACTGACCAAGGAAGGAGTTTCCGAGGATTTGGTAAAATCCAGCGAAGAACGCGTTCAGAAACTGACCGACAGCTTCGTAGCTAAAATTGAACAGATATTCTCCGTGAAGGAAAAGGAGATCATGGAAGTATAAGACTGATTCCCTACCTTAACCAAACAAAAACCCGCTTTTGGC
>DATMSL010000200.1:0-2929 GCA_035565435.1 Dyadobacter sp.
GCCGACCGCCTTGCTGCGCAGATCGAAAAAGGAATTCTGAAAGCCGGCGACAAGCTCATTTCGCTACGGGCGCTGAGCAAAGAACAGGGCATAAGCCTCAGCACGGCGTTCAAGGCTTACGTGGAACTGGAAAACAAGGGCATTATCGAGGCACGACCGAAATCGGGCTATTTTGTACGTTTTTCGCCGCTGAACGCCCCTGAAAGGCTCCATAATCCTCCCCCGCCGCTTATCGAAAAGGCAAATGTCGACGAAATGATCCGGACCGTGTACAAAACGATGACGTACGAGCGGATCGTCCGGTTGTCTGTGGCCGCGCCTGCCGCCGAATTGATCCCTGAAGCAAAGCTGAACAAGGCGATGATTGAAGCGCTCAGGAAAAGTCCGCACAGCTGCACGCAATACGACGATGTACAGGGAAATCCCGCATTGCGGAAACAGATTGCCAAATACGCATTCAACTGGAAGGGAAATGTAAGCGAGGACGAAGTCGTTACCACCCAGGGCTGCATGGAAGCGCTTATTTTTTGCCTGAAAGCCGTCACCGAGCCGGGCGACACCGTCGCGATCGAAAATCCGATCTATTTTGGCATATTCAATATTATGAAGAGCCTCGGCCTGAAAATCCTCGAAATCCCCTGTCATCCCGATGAAGGAGCAGACCTGGAATACCTGGAAAAGGCCTTGGAAACCATTCCCGTCAAGGCGGTGCTTTTCGTGCCCAATTTTTCTAATCCCACCGGCGCGCTGATGCCCGATTATCGTAAGAAAAAGCTGGTTGAAATGCTGGCGGGACGGCAAATCCCGCTGATCGAGGACGATATTTATGGTGAAATGTATTTTGGTAAAACCAGGCCGCGTACCTGTAAAAGCTACGATAAAAATGGGATGGTGATGCTCTGCGGATCGGTTTCTAAGACGCTGGCGCCGGGGTATCGCGTGGGCTGGTGCCTCCCGGGGAAGTTCAAGGACAAGGTACTGAGCAGCAAAATCACCCATACCGTTTCGTCCGCCGCACCGACTCAGGCAGCCGTAGCCAACTTCTTTGAAACAGGTCGTTACGATTTGCATATGAGGCATTTACGCAAAGCCCTTCATACCCAATGCCTGCGCTATGTGCAGGCGATCAGTGAATACTTCCCTCCGGATACCCGGCTTGTCAGACCGCAGGGAGGTTATGTTTTGTGGATCGAGCTTAACAAGCGGGTCAATGCATTCGAGCTCTTCGAAAGTGCCATTCAGGAGAGCATTAGCATCGCCCCCGGCCAAATTTTCAGTACGGATGCCCGGTTCAGCAACTATATCCGCATCAGCTTCGGCGCACCTTACAATGCAGCCATCGATGCCAGTCTAAGGAAATTGGGGGATATGATCAGGGCACAGAGTAATGAGGCTCTATCAGGCAAACATTTTTCTCAGCAAACTTAAAACTTGCCGTGACGTAGCGGAATCCAGTTGCCCTATTTTCTTCGTTAACCTTACTTTATCGATGGCTCTCATTTGATCCAACGCAATTTGTCCGTCTCGTCCATCGACGTGACAGTCGATGCGCGTCGGATACTTGCGAATGGTAGACGTCAATGGAGCAATGATGACTGTTTTGAGATGACCGTTCATTTCATCAGGGGAAATGACAAGGCAGGGCCTGGTTTTCTTGATTTCACTGCCCAGGGTAGGATCCAGTGACGCGAAATAGATTTCGAATCTTTGGATTACCATGTCCATTCCGAATCGTCAAATGCATTTGAAACATCGTCCATCAGATTTTCGTCGTCACTCGCCGCAGCGTCCTCAGCAGCCAGCCGGAATTGTTCCGCCCATCCATCACGCGGGTTTGTAGCAGCAGGAAAAATCATGATAGCATTCCCTTTGACCTCGACATTGACATACTCCTCGATATCGACTTGATCCAGCATGGTTTTGGAAAGCAAAATTCCCTGGGAATTTCCGATCCGTCGAATTTTGGTCAGCATGGTACAAAGTTATAATTTGTTATAACAATTCAAAATCCCAACCCGTTCCAATGTGCAAGTGGTTGATCAATAGTTCAAAAACAATCGCAACAATATTGCAATTACTTGATTTTCAGCACTTGTAACCCTGTTGCACGGGTTTGCGACCTACCTTTGTAATGATCCTGCGGCGGGTTAGCCGCACAAGGCAGGTTTTTGTATTTGATTGATTGCATTATGAAACTCGACGAAAATACCTCCGCCCACACACACGACGATTGCTGCTCGACGAAACCTGATGAGCATGGCAAACATAACGGACATCACCATAACCACGCGCATGATCATGGGCACGACCATGGCGACCATAGCCACGGAACGGACAGAGACGCCGGCATTCTCAAAAGCAGGTGGATGCTCTGGCTCAGCCTGGCGATATTGGCGATGTTTCTCATTTTGACCTACATAGCAAAAATTCAGCTCCCGCGCGTAGTCGAAATCGCGATGATGCTGGTGGCTTATGTGCTCGCAGGAAATAAAACAGTCGCTCTGGCATTCCGCAAAGCAAGTCGAGGCGATTTTTTCAATGAATTCACCCTCATGACCATCGCTACTTTCGGCGCTTTCTACATCGGAGAGTTCAGCGAAGGGGTTGCGGTGATGATATTTTACGAAATCGGTGAGCTGTTTCAGGACATTGCCGTCAGCCGGTCCAAACGCTCTATTAAAGCATTGCTAGATATCCGCCCCGACACCGTAACCGTGCTACGCGACGACAAACCCGTGCAAGTCACGCCGGATGAGGTTCGGATCGGTGAAAAAATACTGGTAAAAGCCGGTGAGAAAGTGGCGCTGGACGGCGAAATGGTCTCCGAATCGGGCATATTTAATACCGCAGCCTTGACGGGCGAGCCGAAACCGCAGATTATTGAAAAAGGCCAGAAAGCACTTGCCGGTATGATCGCGATCGAAAAATC
>DATMSL010000201.1:0-6469 GCA_035565435.1 Dyadobacter sp.
GTATCCAGCAGGTTTGAGCCCGCGCGATTTACAAAGCGCCGGCTTAGCCAGAATAAAGCCCATGAAAAGGCTGCTGGTTTTGATAAATTCCCGGCGTGATCTGTTGTTCAATTGCATTGCTGAAAAAGGTATGTCTTAGGATTGATTGCGATCTGGTAGCGATGCGACAGTTTTGCCGCATCGCTATTAAATTACCAATTAGGGTTCTGGGGAAGCAGTTTGGCATTTCGGTTGATAGATTGCTGCGGAACCGGCCACAAATAGTGCCTGGCAGGATCGAAAACCCTATCCTGCGCTTTGAACATCGGTTTGGTCCAATCGCCGACCGCGTCGTTCACATTGCTGTTAATGCCGTAGGCAGGTTTGTTGAGCACATGCTCGGCAATCTTCCACCTGAGAATATCGAAATAGCGCTTGTGCTCCGCTACGAATTCATGCCTGCGTTCCTCCCTGATCAGCTGCCTGGTTTGCACCTGATCGGCCAGTATGTCCTCTATTCCCGGAAGGCCCGCCCTAACCCTAACCTGGTTCACTGCCCAGGCGATGCGCTGGTTACCCGGCTCGGATTCGTTCAGGGCCTCGGCCAGTATCAGCAAGGTCTCAGAATAGCGGTAAATAGGCCAGTTTGTAAAGCTCTCGTCTACTTTGGGGAATGTAGGCTCATTGAATTTCAGATACATAAAGCCCGTGAGCCCGCCGCCCTCGTTGTTCATGCGCTCGGGCATGTTGTAGGAAGGGTGCGGCTGATATGGCGTATACGTATTACTGGGCCGCAGAACAGGAACGCCCGGCAACATAAAAGTCTGCGTCAAACGCTTGTCCCTATTTTTCCAGGGATCTTTCACGTCATATAATTTGGATTGCTGGATGAGCTTGCCATCGGTGCACTCATAAGAATCGACCAGATCGCGCGTCGGGCAGAAACTCGCCCAGCCGCTACCGGTAATTCCGGTGCCCGACGGGGAGGCCAGTACGGGCAGGAAGTGCGTATTTTTATCCTGAACATACTGATAAGCCAGGATTACCTCCGAATCGATATTGTTGGATTCATGCCGGAAAAGTGATGCATAGTCGTTTTCCAGCCTATACCCCAGCTTGACTACCTGCTCGGCGTCATCGGCTGCTTTTTTCCAGAGCGCGGCATCGTTTTGCCCAGCATGGAATTTTTTATAGCTGGCCATGTATAAATTCACGTTCGCGCGCAGCATCAGCGCAGCACCTTTGGTAACCCTTCCCACATCAGCGCCGGTATATTTATCGGGGAGATTAGCAACAGCAAAATCTGCATTCTCGATTACATAATCAAGCACTTGCTGCTTGCTATCGCGCGGCAATGCAGATTCGTCAAGGGTTACCGGTTTTTCTTTGATCAACGGAAGATCTCCGAAAAGCTGCGCCATCCTGAAATACCGCATCGCCAGAATAAACCGGGCCTCGGCCTCGAACCGCTTTTTCAAATTCTGGTCAAAGTCCATCTGACTTAGCTTGTCCAGAAAATAAAGGGCCGTGCGGATCTTCCCGTATGCCCATTCCTCAGAGATGTAGGCATCGGTCGGAGAATGACTTCCCATACTAATATATCCCATGCCTCCTTCCCCCCAGGCGTTAGTCATCACCGAATTGTCGCTGCTGCAATCGCGCCAAAAATCACGGCTATCGGGGAGCGCTGTATAAACTGCGTTAAGACCTTTTTGAGCGTCGTCCGCCGTGATCCAGAATGTGGTTTCAGAGGCCTGGTCCAGCGGTGTGCGGTCAAGAAAATCCTGACAACCCGATATCCCCGCCAGCATCACACCAAGAACTATATTAATTAGCTTTTTCATCTTCTAAAATTTGAGGTTGATACCAAAAGAATAGGTTCGGGAAATGGGGTACCAGCTGCCTTCAGGGTCGAAACCCGGATAGGATGAGATCGTCGCAAGGTTTTGCCCCGAAACATAAATCCTAAGGTATTTTAAATGCAAGGCCTCTAATGCCGAAGCAGGTAAAGTGTAGCCCACCTGCGCATTCTGAATTTTCACATAGTCGGATTTACGCATCCAGTAGCTCGAATATTTGGTATCATTGGCCGTGTACTGGATGGACAAGCGCGGGTAGCTTGCATCCGGATTTTCCGGAGTCCAGTTATCCAGCGCAAGTGGCCTTGCGTTTTGTGACAGGTAAAATGCCCAACCTTCGTAGCTGTTCATATATCTGAATGCGTTTAAGGCACCGTACGCATTCATGGAAAAGTCAAAACTCTTCCATCCCAGATTCAGCGACGCGCCAAAACGCAGCGGGACCTTCTTATACAGGATCACCATGTCATTCCCGTCGATCTTGTTATCCCCGTTCTGGTCCTGAAACCTGATATTGCCGGGAAAAACATTGGCACCCTGATTGGGACTGTTCAGAATTTCTTCCTGGGACTGGAACAGCCCGATAGCCCTGAGGCCATAGGGAAGATTGTACTGCGTGCCTACATCGGAAAACGTACTGGTACCTTTCCAGGGACCGGTGCCGGCCATATCGGTGATCTCATTTTTGGAGAATCCGAGATTTGCGTCCAATCCCCAGTGAAACGCTCCTTTGCTATCGCGGTATCCGGCGGCGAATTCCCAACCCTGATTGTTCATTCTTAGCAAATTACTGAACGGCGCGGCAAGCCCGAATTCTGTTGGAGGAGGCGCCTGGTATAATATCCTGTCGCGTTTGTTGAAAAAATAGTCCACGGTCAAATTGATACGGTTACCCAAAAAGCTGACGTCAACCCCGGCGTTGGTCTGCTTGGCCTGCTCCCAGCTAATAGCCCGGTTGATCGCCAAACTGTTGTAGGCGCCGGGGGCGACAGCCCCGTTGAATCCGTAGATCTCCGGATCATAGGCAAGCACTTCCGCGGTTGCATAATTGGTTACCTTTTCGGCATCCCCAAGGATACCCCAGGAACCCCTGAATTTGAATTGTGAAATCCAGTTCAGCTGAAAGAAAGACTCCTGATGAAGGTTCCAACCCGCCGAAAAAGACGGAAAAAAGCCCCAGCGGTAGTTTTTGGCGAACCTGGAAGAGCCATCCCCCCTGAAATTGGCCTGAAAAAGGTATTTACCATCAAAATCATAGTTCACGCGTCCAAAGACCGACTGGATCGCCACGTCCGTAGCTTTCCCCGTATTTTGCATGTTGGTCGACGCGCCCACATTCAAAACATCGACGGAGTTAAATGGCATATTATCACGGAAGGCACTGAAATCCTTCGTTTGGAAATACTCCTGTGAATAACCTGCCAGTAGCTTGAATCCATGCTTGCGAATATTCAGCGCGTAATCGGTCGTAAACTGAAACATGTTTCTGAAACTACTGGTCGAAGCCTCTTTCAGCGAGGTTACCAGGTTCTTCTGCGCGGCAACGGCGCCCGCATCGCTGTAAAGATCGTAGCGCGAAACGCGGTTGGTAGACCACATATCGGATGAGTATCTGGAAAAACTACCTTTGGCGTTCCAGTTTTCTGCAATCTTGTAAGTCAAGTCAAATACGCTGAACATCTCCTTGTACTTCTCCTTGTAATAACCGCCTTTATTGACTGCCGCTATCGGGTTGCCGACCATCGACGAACCTACCCCGTACTGACCCAGTTTGTTATAAATAGGGCTGATAGGCGAAGCGCGTGCTGCTTCCGATTGCCAGCCGGTTGTGCCTCCCTGTGGCTGGTTGATATAGGTTTCCGTATACTGGATCCGTGCGCCGAGCGAGAGCTTGTTGGTTAACTTCAAGCTCATATCCGGCCGGACGATAAACCTGTTGTAACTATTATTGGGGAGCGTCCCATCCTGATAGTCGTACGAACCTGACAGTCTATACGTCACAGCGTCCGCGCCTCCCGAAATGGCCAGCGAGTTGTTGCTGATGAGCGTATTCCTTTTGTAAATTTCCCTGTACCATTTATTGTCGGCATATTTTCCGTTTTTCAAATCCTGCAATCCCTGCTCCCCATATATCGGCTGTTTACCGTCGTTTACCAACGCGCGGTCCCATAGCTGCATAAACTGCTCGGCTCCTACAAAATCCAGTTGAAACTGGGGGTTCTGCACGCCCAGGGAGGTATTCAGTTCGATCACGGGTTTTCCACCGGTTTTACCCTGTTTGGTAGTCACCAGTAGCACGCCATTCGCGGCACGTGAGCCGTAGATAGCCGCAGATGCCGCATCTTTAAGTACGGAAATACTCTCGATGTCGTTGGGATTCAAAGTGTAAATGTTTCCCGGCATTCCGTCGATCAGCACCAGCACACCCGAGCTATTACCAATCGTAGAGGTACCCCGGATATTAATGGAAGCACCCGAGCCCACGGCCCCCGAGCCTTTCAGTATGTTCAACCCCGGAACATTCCCAGCCAGCAGCTCCTGGACATTTGTTGCGGGCCTGGAGGAAAGTGCTTCATCCGCTTTCACCACACCCACTGCGCCGGTCAGGTCCGACTTTTTAATCGTACCGTAGCCGACTACGACCACTTCTTCCAATTTGGCGATGTCCTCCTTTAAGCTGACATTCAATGATTTCTGTCCGCTGATAGGTACCTCCTGAGTTTTGTACCCAATGAAGCTGAACACCAGGGTCTGATCCAGACTTCCAACAGAGATTAAAAATTTTCCGTTTTGGTCCGTTGATACGCCGCTCGTTGTTCCCTTGATTACTACATTCACTCCCGGTAATGCAGCTCCCCGGTGATCGGTCACCAATCCGGAAACGGCAATATCTTTGTGCACAGCGGGTTGCGGCGTAAGAGTAGCCAGTAACTTTTCATTATGGTGATCTACTTTGCTTTGATCGGTCTTCTTTCTGATGACCAGCATATTGTTGACCTCCTCGACCTCCAAAGCCGTGCTGGCCAGCATGTCACGCAGCACATCCCGGATAGCCGCCTGGTTATAAGTGTGGTCAAGTACCTTTAGGCCTTTGAGGTCTTTGGAATTGTAAGCGAATTGGATGTCTGTGGCCTTTGCCAGTTTTCTGATCGCCGAATGCAATGTTTCATTTTTAAATGAAACACTTACTTTGGCATCAATCCTGCCTTGCATTACCGCAGAAGCTGCCTTTCCGGCGCAACCAACAATGAGCGTCATTATCAGGAAATAGGAAAAAAGAAGCCTTATGAAACCAGCGGACTGACTTCGTAGATTTTTTTGCATCTTTGTAAGGTTAAGTATTTTCGAATACGACTTAATAGAACGGCATGCCACTGCCTTCTGTTGACAGCAATGTCTGCCTGGCGGACATTGCTTTTTTTTGACTTGCTACCTGAGAATTACCTCCTTTCCGTTTTTGACCTCAAACTGAACGTTATAAATCTTGCTGATGATTTCCAGGATCGCTGTCAATCTTTGATCTGCCGAGAAATTCAGGCTCGCATTCTGAGTCTTGAGCCGATCAGGATAGCGGATCGTAACGGCATAGGCATCTTGCAGGATATTGATCATCTCTTCGAAAGTGACATCCTCCAAATATATTTCGCCCGACATCCAGCCAACTGCTTCACCCGCATCAACCTGCCTTGCCGCAAGCTGGCCGGACCGGTTATTGATTACCACTTGGTCGTCTCTGCGCAAAATCCGGGAACTGGCGGCGGCTGTTTTTACCATTACCGCTCCGCTGGCAACCGTCAAACGCGCATATTCCGAACGCTTCGATGCTCTAATATTAAAGGAGGTTCCAACAACCCTGACGTTGAATGTACCGGCGTTAATTAAAAACGGGCGTTCCGGATTCTTTGCAATATCAAAAAATACTTCTCCCTCGACCAATTTGAAATCGCGTTGGTCCTTGGAAAATTCCTTGGGGAACGATACCACTGCGTTTCTATTGAGCCAAATCTGAGAACGGTCGGCCAACACCATTTTTTGTACTGAGCCCGAGGTGTTTTTGAAAGTTGTCCATTGGGCCCGATACCTGTTTGAGAATTTGAAAAATATACCGATTCCAGCAACCAGCAGCAGGCACGCAGCCACCGACAACCAGTTACTGGCGGGTACCCTTTTCAGGGAAATTACATTCGCTGCCACTGTCCGGCGCGCGATAGAAGCCATCATTTCATCGCCTATACCCCGCATCCGTTCCGGATCATCCAGAATATTCGAGTCGGCTGCAAGTTGTTTCGCATTCCAGCTTAGGATAAGACGTTTCTCTTCGTCTGAAAATGGCTGGTCAAGATGCTGCTCAATTCCGCTGAAATCAGGCTTTTTATCGTTGTTATCCTTCATCATAACGCTATTACACATAACTCGGCCTGAGGGAGTATCAGAAAGACAACTTTTTTTAAAAATTTCTCAGCTGGCTTCTCAGCATGCGCAAAGCGTTGGTTAATTGTTTCTTGACCGTTAGAGGAGAAATGTTCAGAACACCGGCAATCTGGTCGGTAGATAGATTTTCAGTACGGCTCATATACCAGATCTTTTTCATCCCCTCAGGCATTTGCATCACCACCGAGTCGATCAAGCTG
>DATMSL010000202.1:0-6769 GCA_035565435.1 Dyadobacter sp.
GTAGGACTTTAAATCCATTTCCAAAGAGCCAATTTTGAGATCGACCTCGGCTTTCAACGGAATCTTGTTCGAATCGTCGGACACCCAGAGCGCCATCGGCTCCTCGCCTTTGAAGAACTTGTTGGCAGGGATTTGCGGTGAAAGGCGCAGTACCTTGCTTTTACCAAACTTGGTTTTAATCACATCCCTGCCCACGTAGCGGACGCGGAGCTTGTAGACTTCGCCGTCAAAGAACGTAGGTACTTCGATGATCTCGCCTTCACGAACCTTATCAAAGTTAATAGTACGGAGGAAAAAATAGCCGCTGATAATGTCGTGAATGTTGTTGGGGACATTGTAGGTCTTGCTTTCGTCCTTCACATTGGAGACCGCCTGATCTTTGCTGTGATTGAAGAAAACGGTCTCTTCCTTGCGGTATTTGTTTTCCTGGATTTGCCGTTCGAACATATGGGGGAGAATGGCGGAGGTGTCGATGTAGGAGCGCCACGTGTCGCGCACGCGGGAAATCAGGTCGAATGCACCAACTGTCCGCCCAATCACATTGACCCGGTAGCAAGGCCGGTTGTTGATCATCGAAACCGCTTTGCTTACTTCCACTTTGGCTTCGGCCGCATTGATAAAGCCGTAATGCACGCGGTACTCGACGCGCTCGCCGGTACCGAAACTTTTGTTATGAACTACACGGTCCATTTCGGTGCTCTCCTCGTACTGGCGGAAAGAGAACAGCAAAGCGAATGTCGATATGGCTAATAGTAATGCGTACGATCTTTTCATGCTCATGATAACATTACAGGGAAGGGTATTTGCCCTTTAAATGGTTCAGGTACTTTTTCAAATCCCCTCCAAACTTCTTTTCAAATTCCTGCCTGAAACTGTCCTGTTTCGACTTATAGGTCAGATAGCTGATAAAGTAAGCATTATTAGGAAGTTTTCCGCCGGGCCAGCGGTTTTTGTTTGTTAACGTGCGCTTGCCGGAAAGAAGTGTATCCGTATCGCTGACGATATCAGTGATCAATTTCATTTTCAATGAGTCCTTTTCAGCGCTCGGCGTTGGATCGGTTCCGAATGTTTTATAAAGACTGTCCAAACGGCCGGCACCCCTAAGCATATGCCGCGAGTAGGCATCATTATACCTTTTAGAGTATTCATACTGGCGCATTTGTTCAGAATCCGCGCCGTATTTGTACTTCAAGAAACGGATAGTGCCCTGGTCACCTACAAAACTGGCCAGGTTTTCGTTGAGTTCCAGGTTGTTTTTTACAAAAAGCGTACCATGTGTAAGCTCGTGCAATATCAGGTTAGTCAGGCTGCCAACGCGGCGGAGGAGCATGCTGGAAAGGATGGGGTCTTTCAGGTAACCGAGCGTCGACCAGGCTGAAACTTCGCCAATGTCAGTGTCGAACCCATTGTCAATCAGCGTCTTTTCTTCGGCTACAGCACGGGTCGAATCGAAATAGCCTTTGTAGGGGAACGTACCGACGATCGGGAAATGCCATTGGTATGGTGCTATTTTATAGCGCTCGGAGGCCGTAATGAGCCATATCAGGGGCCGGCCGTGTTGATTGTAAAACGTAGTATAGTTATCAGAAGGCGTAAGCCCCAGCGAGTCCACACCGAATTGCTTGATCTCCTGAATGAGACGGATCCTGGCTTTGAGCGAATCCGGAAACGTTTTATCGGCCAGCACCTCATCGACCGGCTGTACTTGCATTAGTATGCCAACTTGTCCTTTGGCCTGTAAAAAAGCGTACGTAAGCACATCCCTCTGCCAAATACCAAGCAATACCACGACAGCCAGCAGGGTAAGCAATATTTTCCTGATCACAATTTCGATATTAAAATGAATGCGGCGGCCCGTCCGGCGGCCGTCGTGCAACGTCCACTGGGAATGGCTTGCCGGGGAGTGCAGTTATCGTTCGCAAAATTAGCCAATTGACACATATTTAAATACCGGGAGCCCAGCTTCTTCACCGTTTGATAATCTGTTATCTCCGCTTGCATATCGCCATTTTTATTCTTCCCTTACAAACGCTGTAAAATGCGAAAATTTCGGGAAAAATTAAGTTTTCAGGCAAAATTCGGGTTGTTGTTTTAGTGGGAATTAGCTATTTTTACAAAACAATAAAGACCCATTTACGAGCGGTTTTTGTCCTGCAAAAGCCGCTTTTTTATGTACCAACCAAATTACTGTTACCATTTCTATGGCACAAGCAACAACAGATAAAGACAACAAACTAAAAGCGTTACAGACCACGCTCGAAAAGCTCGACAAGACTTACGGAAAAGGTACTGTAATGCGTCTGAGCGACACCAAAGTATTAGATATTCCGGTGATTTCGACCGGCTCACTGGGTCTTGACCTCGCGCTGGGCGTAGGCGGCGTTCCCCGTGGCCGTATCGTGGAAATCTATGGACCTGAATCGTCAGGTAAAACTACACTGTCGATGCACTGCATTGCCGAGGCGCAGAAAAAAGGCGGCCTGGCAGCATTTATCGATGCGGAACACGCATTTGACAGAACTTACGCGGAGAAGCTGGGTATCGATACCAGCAACCTCCTTATTTCGCAGCCCGACAGTGGCGAGCAGGCACTCGAAATCGCCGAGCATCTGATCAGTTCCGGAGCCGTTGACATTATCGTAATCGACTCGGTGGCCGCATTGGTACCGCGTGCTGAGCTTGAAGGCGAGATGGGCGATAGCAAAATGGGTTTGCAGGCTCGTTTGATGTCACAAGCGCTGCGTAAACTTACCGGTGTAATCAACAAAACAGGATGCTGCTGTATCTTCATCAACCAGCTTCGCGAGAAGATCGGTGTGATGTTCGGTAACCCCGAGACAACGACAGGTGGTAATGCATTGAAATACTACGCTTCCGTGCGTCTGGATATCCGTCGTGTAGGTCAGATCAAGGAAAGCGCTGATGCGATCCTGGGTAACCGCACACGTGTGAAGGTGGTCAAAAACAAAGTAGCGCCTCCATTCAAAGTAGTAGAGTTCGATATCATGTACGGTGAAGGCGTTTCCAAAGTAGGGGAGATCATCGACCTTGCTGTGGAACTGGATATCGTTAAAAAATCGGGCTCATGGTTCAGCTACGAAGGCAACCGTCTCGGACAGGGCCGCGACGCGGTGAAAGCGTTGATCAAAGACAACCCTGAGCTGATGGAGGAGCTGGAAGGCAAAATCCGCGGCCAGGTTAATACCGATCCGGATTCATTAATCGACACCAGCGAACCTAACATCGCTGACGACGGTTCTCCCGAATAAGCATTCAACAGAAGTCATAAAAAATGCCCTGTTTGTAGCAGGGCATTTTTGTTTGGTATTTGTCTGAAATGATAAGGCCGCTTAAAACGGCTTGCGGTCATCATCATCGTCGTCTTCGAAATCGTAATCGTCTTCTCCCGGGCCGGAGAACATACTGCTTACAAGATCCTGGAACTTCATGCCCTGGTCGAGCGCCTGCTTGCCTACGAGTGAGAACTCAGCCATGCCATGCAATGCGAATTCCATCATAAACAACTTTTCTTCGGCATCGCCGTAAGCTGAGAGCATATCTACGAAATCGTCCAGGCCGTCGATGGTTTTCAACCGCGCAATGTACTCGCGGTCAGTCATGTCGGCAGGCATTTCCATTTCGTTGCCGGCGCCAAACCATTCCACCACTTTTGCGTAGGGATTGATTTTGCTTTTCTTGCTCTTTTCAGGATCGGGGAAGAAATTCAGGAATTGCGTACGGATCGCTTTACCGATCAGGTTCTGCGCCACGATCACCGGGCCTTCCACTTCTCCTTCATAAACCAATTCCACCTTGCCGCAAATCGCCGAAACGACGCCGTAAAGGTCCGAAATACGCACGTAAGTCGAGCTTTCACCATTGATGAGCGCTCTTCTTTCGGCGGTACTCAAAAGGCTTTCATAAGCAGAAATTGTTAAACGCGCCGAAACGCCGCTTTTGCTATCCACATATTCACTCTCACGTGCTTCGAATGCAATTTGCTCGATAAGCGTCTTGACCAGCTCATTGACGCGGACAACGCCTTTTTGCTCGGGTTTCACGACCGCTTCCTGCTCGGTAATGCGTTTGCCGGTCTCAATCGTTTTCGGGTAATGCGTCACAATCTGGCTTTCAATCCGGTCTTTGAGCGGTGTTACAATGCTTCCTCGGTTGGTATAGTCTTCGGGGTTGGCCGTGAATACGAACTGAATATCCAGCGGCAACCGCAGTTTGAAGCCACGAATCTGAATATCACCTTCCTGCAAAATATTGAACAATGCTACCTGGATACGCGCCTGCAAATCGGGCAATTCGTTGATCACGAAAATGCCCCGGTGGGAGCGGGGGATCAATCCGAAATGGATTACCCGTTCATCCGAGTAGGGCAGTTTCAATGTCGCCGCCTTGATAGGGTCGACATCGCCGATCAAATCCGCTACCGAAACATCCGGCGTTGCCAGCTTCTCGGTATAGCGGTCGTCGCGGTGCAGCCAGGCTATTTCGGCATTATCGCCTTGCTCAGCCAGCACATCCTTGGCATAGCGCGAAAGCGGCGCCAGAGGATCATCGTGCAGCTCCGAATTTTTAATATAAGGAATATATTCGTCGAGCAGGTTCACCATCATGCGCGCAATACGCGTCTTGGCTTGCCCGCGAAGGCCCAGGAAATTGATGTTATGCATCGAAAGAATGGCCCTTTCCACGTCGGGAATCACCGTTTCTTCGTAACCCCATATTCCCGGGAAGACATTCTGCTTGCTTTTGATCTTTTCAATCAGGTTATCTCTGAGCTCCTGCTTGATAGAACGCGACTGATAACCTGCTTTTTTTAGTTCTCCGAGTGTTCGGATTCCCAGTAGTTCTGTGCTTGTAAGCTTTGAGTATGTCATGTATGAAATAGTGGATTAACGCGCGTACGCCACGGAGCGCATTTCGCGGATCACCGTGATCTTGATCTGGCCGGGGTACTGCATTTCTTTTTCAATTTTCTGCGAGATATCAAACGACAGCAAGCCCGCTTTTTCGTCGGAAACATTATCGGCGTCGATGATCACGCGCAGCTCGCGGCCCGCCTGGATCGCGTAGCATTTCTCTACGCCGTCAAAGGAGAGCGCGAGGTTTTCCAGGTCGCGGAGGCGCTGGATATAGGATTCCATCATTTCGCGGCGTGCGCCGGGGCGTGAGCCTGAAATGGCATCACAAACCTGGATGATCGGCGAGAGGATAGAAGTCATTTCGATCTCGTCGTGGTGTGCTCCGATCGCGTTGCATACCTCTGGGTTCTCTTTGTATTTCTTGGCCAGTTCCATACCCAGGATTGCGTGCGGCAGATCTGATTCCTCAGGCCATACTTTGCCAATATCATGAAGCAGACCAGCGCGTTTGGCCAGTTTGGTATTCAAGCCAAGTTCAGCCGCCATCGTAGCACACAATTTGGCTACTTCGCGGGAGTGTTGCAGCAGGTTTTGTCCGTATGAAGAGCGGAAACGCATCCGGCCGATCATTTTCACCAGTTCAGGGTGCAAACCGTGGATACCCATGTCAATCACGGTTCTTTCACCGATCTCAACGATTTCGTCCTCGATGTTTTTGCGCGTTTTGGCAACTACTTCCTCAATACGGGCAGGGTGGATACGGCCGTCCTGAACCAAACGGTGCAATGACAGGCGTGCGATTTCCCTTCTTACCGGATCGAAACCGGAAATAACGATCGCTTCCGGGGTGTCGTCTACGATAATTTCCACACCGGTAGCCGCTTCCAAAGCGCGGATGTTACGTCCCTCGCGACCGATAATTTTACCTTTGATATCGTCGTTTTCAATGTTGAATACCGATACGCAGTTCTCGATCGCGTGCTCGGCGGCGGTGCGCTGGATGGTTTCGATAACGATCTTTTTCGCCTCTTTCGTGGCAGTAAGACGCGCCTCTTCCATGGCGCTTTTGATATATGACCCCGCGCGGGTCTCGGCTTCCGCTTTCAATGCGTCCACGAGTTGTTCGCGGGCTTGTTCAGCGGTAAGATTGGCTATTTTTTCCAGCTGGGCAACCTGTTGTTGCAGGGATTTCTCAGCTTCTTCACGGCGTTTGGTAGCCGCTTCCAGCTGTGAGTTAAGGTTGTTTTTGAGATTATCGAGCTCGTTTTCCTTGCGCTTGGTTTGTTCCATGCTCTGGTTGAGGCTCTGTTCGCGTTGTTTCAACTTCTGCTCATTGCTTTGCAGAATGCTGCGCTTTTTATTAGCGTCTTCTTCGAATTCCGATTTCAAACGGAGGTACTTTTCTTTCGCTTCGAGAATGCGGTCTTTTTTGATGTTTTCGGCAGCTACTTCTGCATTCCGCAGAATTTCAGCTGCACGATCCTGGGCCTCTTTTTCCTTTGCGTCGAATGATCGCTGAAAGATGTACTTACCTGCAAAAATACCCACCCCAATGGCGATGATATCGGACAGGATAACGATGAAATACAATGAACTAGACATTTCAATAATGGTTATATATAGTTGGTTTTACCGACTACACCCGCGTTGAAATGCCGAAAATGGAAGAAATTGAAAGTATATTTTTGCAGATACTCTAAAAAATCAAAGGGTCAGGTATGGGTGTCAGCTCTCGATAGCACTGGCGATTGTCTCGTCCAGTTTTTCCACTCTGCTCTTAAAAGCCGCTACCAGGTCGTCCATTTCTTCCTGGTTCCGTTGTAATGCCACCAGGCATTCAATAGAGGTCAATGCAATAGCCTCTATGTCACCGTATACTTTCCCTTTTAATTTAT
>DATMSL010000203.1:0-5289 GCA_035565435.1 Dyadobacter sp.
CCTTTCGTTTTTCAGGCACTTACCAAATTAAATTTCGCCAGATTATATTTTCCTGGTTAAATCAGGCGAACGGAAAAATAACATCCTCCGCCAACCAATAATACTGGTGTGATCCCGTTCATAATGGGCTACCCAAGTAAATGTTTATTTCGCACCCCATCCTCTATGCACTCCTCAAAAATCAAATTCACTAATGCCGAGAAAAGTACGTTCTTTACCACTTTGAGGCATCGTGTGGACCATTACTTTTCCTCGAACGACCTTTGTAAATCAGGTGGCAACCAGATCATTTATAAAGCATTGTTCATGCTTAGCCTTTACATTGTGCCTTACGCACTGATCCTTTCCAACCATTTTTCCAACCTGGCTATGGCCGGACTAGCCGTGGTAATGGGCCTTGGAGTAGCCGGCGTAGGAATGTCGGTCATGCATGATGCCATCCACGGCTCATTAGCCAAATCGCGCATTTTGAACAAAGTATTCGGCACATCCATTTATCTGTTGGGTGGAAATGCCTACAACTGGGAAGTGCAGCATAACAGACTGCATCATACCTATACCAATATCCATGACGTGGACGAAGACATTACCGGCAAATTCCTTCTCCGGCTGTCGTTTCAGGAAAAACAAAAGTACATTCACCGGTTTCAGCATATCTACGCATTCCTGTTGTACAGCCTGATGACCGTGTCGTTCCTATGGAAAGATTTTAAGGAAATAGGAATATTCAACAGAATGGCCAAATCGGGAATGACGAAGCCCTTCCCACGAAAAGAACTGATTCGATTGATTGCGACCAAATTGGCCTATCTGCTTTTTATCTGCATTGTACCGCTCTGTTGCACTTCCCTAACGTTCTGGGAATGGCTAGCTGGATTTTTCCTGATGCACGGCACCGCTGGAATGATATTGAGTACTATTTTTCAGATGGCCCACGTGGTAGAAGGCGCAGACCAACCCAAACCCGACCAGGCCGGCTGCATCGAAAATGCCTGGGCCGTTCACCAATTGCAAACCACCTCCAATTTTGCCGGGAAAAACCGCATACTCTCATGGTTTATAGGCGGCCTCGATTACCAGATAGAGCATCACCTTTTCCCGTCTATTTCTCACATCCATTACCACGCATTATCGCCCATTGTAAGGGCTACCGCGCTGGAATTCGGATTGGTTTACAATGCAAAAACCAATTTCGGCAACGCCCTGGGCTCGCATGTGCGGATGCTAAAAAATATGGGAACGCGGTAAGCCGCATTCCCATTTATATCTAAATTTCTTAATCTCCTCAGAAATGCGCCGGTTCCTCCAATTCACTATCCCGCGCGACGCGTTCAATCATTTTCATTTTCTCGAAGTTTTTGGGCCGTGAGAAAAATGTGTAAATGGCGGGGATGACGTAAAGCGTCAGTACGAGCGAAAATAGCAGCCCGCCCATAATCACAATCCCCATGGACATCCGGCTTTTACCGGCTGAGCCGAGCGCCATCGCAATGGGTAATGCGCCGAGGACGGTGGCCAAACTGGTCATCAGAATGGGCCTGAAACGCATTGTGGCCGCTTCCAATGCCGCTTCCTGAATGCTCCGCCCCTGCTCACGGAGCTGGTTGGCGAATTCGACAATGAGGATACCATTCTTCGTTACCAGACCAATGAGCATGATCATGCCGATCTGGCTGAAAATGTTGAGCGTTTGGTCGAAAAACCAGAGCGAAAATACCGCTCCGCCTATCGCCAGAGGCACGGTGAACATGATAATGAACGGATCCACGAAACTTTCGAATTGCGCTGCCAGAATGAAATAGATTAGTACCAGTGCAAGGAAGAAAGAGAACATCGTATTCGATGAACTTTCGGCATAATCACGAGAAGAACCGCTCAATGCGGTCTGGATTGTTTCGTCATTCAATTTATCACGGATACGGTCCATAGCAGCGATACCGTCACCGATGGTTTTGCCTGGTGCCAGTGCCGCCTGCACCGTGGCGCTCATGTAGCGGTTAAAGTGGAAAAGTTGCGGCGGACTGCTCTCCTCTTCTGCTTTCACGATGTTATCGAGCTGCACCAACTGGCCCGTATTCGTTTTGACAAACATACTCTTCAAATCCAGCGGCTCATCCCGGTTGGCGCGGTCGTACTGGCCGATTACCTGGTACTGGCGGCCATTCATGGTGAAATAGCCGAAGCGCTGCCCGGCAAATGCCAGCTGCATCGTCTGCGCTACGTCCTGCACGGAAACGCCCAGCGATTTCGCTTTCTCGCGATCGATCCTGATCTGGATTTCAGGCTTGCTGAATTTCAGGTTCACATCCGTAATCGCGAAGGTGGGGTCTTCGGACACTTCTTCCAAGAATTTGGGAAGGTACTCCCGCAATTTTTCAAAATCCGGTGCCTGAATTACGTACTGAATCGGCAAACCGCCCCGCGAATCCACAGAAATCGTCTGTTGCTGCACGACAAACGACTTGGCATCAGGCATTTGTTTGAGTTTCTTATTGATGTAATCCGCGATCTCCTGTTGCGATTCCTTCCTCAGTTTCTTATCAACCAGTGCAATACGGCCGCTACCGGTATTGGCAGCACCCAGACCCGAATTTCCGGGCGATGTGATCAGCATCAACCCTTTTTTACCCGGCATCGAATCCATCAGCATATTGCCTACGTCCTGCACATAACGGTCGGTAAATTCAAATGAAGAACCTTCCGGCGCCGTCATATTGATGCGGAACCAATTGCGGTCGTCAAGCGGGGCCAATTCGGATTGAAGGTCCTTTCCAAAAAACCAGATCATCCCCAGCGTGATCGCTACCAGCGGCACAGCCACCCAGCGCATTTTCAGGAACCTGGCCAATGCATTACCGTAGTCGTTGGTAATCTTTTCAAAAAACGGCTCGGTCTTTTCGTAAAACCAGCTTTTCTTGTGCGTCTTGCGCACAAGGTACGCATTCAGCATCGGTGTGAGCGTCAGTGAAACGAACGCGGAGATCAATACAGCGGCGGAAATAACGATACCGAACTCCCGGAACAGTTTTCCTACAAAACCCTCCATAAAAATCACCGGCAAAAACACGGACGCCAGTGTAATAGAGGTGGATAATACCGCAAATATAATTTCGTTCGAGCCCTTAATGGCTGCCTCGATCGGGCTCATCCCCTGCTCGATCTTCTTGAAAATATTCTCCGTGACCACAATCCCGTCATCGACAACGAGCCCCGTCGCGAGCACAATCGCGAGCAGCGTCAGCACATTCACCGAAAATCCCATAATGTACATAATGAAGAATGTACCAATGAGCGAAACAGGTATATCAATGAGCGGGCGGAAGGCGATGAGCCAGTCGCGGAAGAACAGGTAAATAATGATCACCACGAGTACGATCGCAATCAGTAGCGTTTCGCCTACTTCTTCAATCGAACGCTCCACGAAAATGGTATTGTCGATCAACGTATCGAGCTTATAATCTTTCGGAAGCTCCTTTTTGATGGACTCCATCCGCTTGTTAACTTCCTTGGCGATATTGAGGTAGTTAGCACCCGGCATCGGCGAAATCGCCAGACCGATCATCGGCACATTATCCAGGCGCAGGATCGTTTCCTCATTTTCGGGTCCCAGCGTCGCAGAACCGATGTCTTTCAGGTGGATCGTCTGCGTGGCCGAGTTTTTAATGATCATTTCATTAAAATCCTCTTCGGTGCGGAAGCGGCCGATCGTCTTTACGGTCAGCTCGGTATTATCACCGGCCAGCTTTCCACTCGGCAACTCCACATTTTCCTTATCGAGCGCGGTTTTCACATCCTGGGTGGTAATACCTAGCGAGGCCATTTTGACCGGATCCATCCAGATCCTCATCGCATATCTCTTCTGTCCGAAAATACGGATTTCGCTCACGCCTTCGATCGTCTGCAGCCGTTGAGCGATCACGTTTTCGGCATAGTCGCTCACCTCGAGGTGCGAACGCGTATTGCTGGTGAAAGTCAGTACAATAATAGGCTCCGAGTTGGCATCCGCCTTGCTTACCACCGGTGGGCCGTCGATATCGAGCGGTAATGTCCGCGACGCGGAACCCACCTTATCGCGCACATCGTTCGCAGCACGTTCCATATCCACACCAATGTCGAATTCAACCGTGATTTGGCTCGTACCCTGGCTGCTGGTAGAGCTGATGGACTTGATGCCCTCGATGCTGTTCAGCTGCTTTTCGAGCGGCTCGGTGATCTGCGATTCGATGATATCGGCATTCGCGCCTGTGTAACTCGTGCGGATGGAAACCACCGGCGGGTCGATCGACGGGAATTCCCGCATCCCCAGGAACTTATACCCCAGGAACCCGAACAAAATAATGAGCAGGTTCATCACAATCGCGAGAACCGGCCTTTTGATGGAAAGGGTTGATATGCTCATAGGTTGACCTTCACGGCGGTGTTAGGTTTGATGGCGATGATCCCCGAAGTAATGAGCGAATCACCGGGCTGCAAGCCGTCTATGATCTGGATCTTTTTGTCCGTACGCAAGCCCGTCGTCACCATCGCCTCCTGCGCTTTGCCGTTTTTCACGACAAACACTTTTTTACCCTTCAAAACCGGTACAATGGCCTCGGTAGGGATCATCATCGCGGAGCGGTCGGCATCAAGGTCGGCCAGTACTTTCACGAACATGCCAGGTACAAACCGGCCTTCCGGGTTGTTGGCGAGCGCACGCACACGCAGCGTGCGAAGGTTCTCGTCCACTTTCGGGTCGATGGCCAAAATTTTGGCAGAGTAGGTCGACGGATCGCCGTCGAGGTTGAATTTAACCGAGCTTCCCACCCGGATGCTCGGACTGTATTTTTCAGGGACCGTGAAATCGATTTTAACCAGATTGCTCTGAACGATGGTTACGATGGGCGTACCCGGCGCCAGGTATGCGCCTTCGCTGATAAATTTCAGCCCGATACGACCGCTGAACGGCGCGCGAATCTCCGTTTTTTCCAGCTGTGCCTCTATTACTTCCTTTTCTGCTTCCAGGACTCGGATATTATTGGAAGTAACATCATATTCTTCAAGATTAATCGCCTCCACATTCAGCAACTTCTTCTGCCGTGCTTCTATTTTTTTACTCAAATCCTGGTTATAAGCAACCTTCTGCAACTGCGCCTGGAGTTCGCGGTCGTTGATTTTCGCGATCAGCTGTCCTTTGGTAACGTATGAGCCTTCCTTGATGTCGAGCTTCACCAACCTGCCCGATATCTCCGCCATCAGGTTTACCTCCTCGTTGGGCAGCACGGTACCCGAGGCAAAAATCTGGTTTTCAAT
>DATMSL010000204.1:0-1520 GCA_035565435.1 Dyadobacter sp.
GGTGCCTGGCGTGACAAATATTTAACTTTTCAAATACAAAACATAACTATTTAATTTGAGATGTGTGTCTGGCAGGGATTGATGTACAAGCGGCCGTTGTATAGAGGGCCTACGACTCTGAAATGCAACGGTTACAAAGCCATCAACGAAAATTGAAAAATGCACCATTGGCATTCCAATTGTGTTTTAGTTTTAAGACCTTTGTCGATATGACCATTCAATGACCGTGATCACACCTTCTGAACAAAAAACCAATATTTACTGCCCATCGCTGACGGCCTATGAACGGCGGCGAACGATTAGCATCAACATCGGCGACATTCCGATGGGCTCCGATTATCCGATCCGCGTGCAGTCGATGACGACCGTGGATACGATGGATACGCAAGGCTCGATCGACGAGGTGATCCGGATGGTGGAGTCGGGTTGCGAGTATGTGCGCATTACCGCGCCGAGCGTAAAGGAGGCGCAAAACCTGGAAAATATCCGCAACGGATTGCGTAAGCTGGGCATTCACGTGCCGCTGATCGCCGATATACATTTCACACCCAATGCCGCCGAACTGGCCGCCCGCATCGTCGAAAAGGTGCGTATCAACCCCGGTAACTATGCCGACCGGAAGCGTTTCGAGGTGATCGATTACACCGATGCGTCTTATGCGGCCGAGCTCGAAAGGATCCGGGAGAAGTTCATTCCGCTCGTCAAAATCTGCAAGGAATATGGCACCGCCATGCGCATTGGCACCAACCATGGATCGCTTTCGGACCGTATTCTGAGCCGTTATGGCGATACGCCGCTGGGCATGGTGGAGTCGGCGCTAGAGTTTTTACGGATTTGCGAAGAATTTAACTATTACAACATTGCGTTGTCGATGAAGTCGAGCAACACGCAGGTGATGGTGGAAGCTTATCGCTTGCTCGTGCAAAGGCTCGATGAGGAAGGTTTGAAGCCTTACCCATTGCATTTGGGGGTTACCGAGGCTGGTGAAGCCGAGGACGGCCGTATTAAATCGGCCGTCGGGATAGGTACTTTGCTCGAAGACGGCCTGGGCGACACGGTGCGTGTTTCACTGACGGAAGCACCGGAAAAAGAGGCTCCCGTAGCCCGCGCATTGATCGAACGGTATACTACACGCGCGACGCATGCACCCATCGAGCCGATCGACCACTGCCCGATCAACCCATTCCAATATACGCGTCGCGATACCCGGGAGGTTTATAACATCGGCCATTTGAATGTGCCGCGCGTGATCGCCGACTATTCCCATATCGAGATCCAACAACTGGAAGATTTGAAGAGTATCGGCCACTTCTTCCTGCCGGTTCCCGACAAATGGGCCATGAACGATCAGGGGGCCGACTTCATCTACACAGGCCCAAAACCGGTGCCTTTCATGCTGCCCAATGGCCTGCGCGAGATTCTTGACTATCCGCAATGGCAGGTACACGCTGAAAAGCACATCAAATTCCCGCTATTCGACGTAGCAGAATGGAATTCGGCAACGGAAATTTCCTCTGAGT
>DATMSL010000205.1:0-10081 GCA_035565435.1 Dyadobacter sp.
GTCACAAACCACCACCGACCCGCCGAAGATCCGGGCCAATCCTGCAAAATGCCCTGGATCGAAAACAGAGTACTTCCGTCGGGGGCTACGCGCCCCGGGCTACGCGCCCCGGGTCCATAATCAAGGCCGTGCAAATGCGGCTCGCGAGCCGATGGCGCCCGGAAGACCGAAAGCATTTTCATTTTCAAAAACCTAAAAATTTCCAGTTGTATGAAAATCAACAACCAGATGAAAGCCGTGGCATTGGCAGGAGCCACATTGTTCGGCAGTGCAGCATTTGCAGGCAATGGTCCGGATGCCAAGGCACCGAAACAGGGCATATGGCGCGGCGAATTTGTGATCAGCGAGACGCACATTCCTTTCAATTTCGAATATAATGCCAAAGATAAGGATCACCCGATCCTGACTTTGCTCAATGGGACACGCCGTGACGATTTCAAGGTGACGAAGTTAGGTGGGGATTCGATTTTCGTGAAAATGAATACCTACGACGCGGCATTGGTGGCAAAAGTGGAAACCGACGGCAAAATAACGGGTGAATACCGCAGCCTTGTGCCGGGTTTCCGGGGGAATGCGCTGCCATTCTCGGCTGAATATGGCAAGAATTATCGTTTCGTGGAAAAAGGTAAAGAGCAGCCTACCAAACATAACCTTTCGGGTAAGTGGGACTTGCAGGTTTTCAGTAAAGCCAAAATGCCGGACAATGTGGCACTCCTGAAACAGGAGGGAAACAAACTTACCGGAGTAGTGATGTCGACGGTAGGGGATAGCCGCGAGCTGGAAGGCGTGGTAGAAGGCGACGAATTTGTACTTTCGCACTTCTCGGGCCCGAATCCACGCGTGTACAAAGGAAAAATCAACGAGGACGGCAGCATTACCGGCGTGATCAGCTCGGGGATTTATGACAATACCAAGTTCGAAGGCAGCAAGAACGATAAGGCCGAGCTCCCGGACCCTTATAAACTGACTTATTTGAAAGAAGGCTACAAAAAGCTCGATTTCACATTGCCGGACCTCGACGGCAAGCAGGTTTCCCTCAGCGACGATAAGTATAAAGGCAAGGTGGTGATCGTAGAGATCATCGGTACCTGGTGCCCTAACTGTACCGACCAAACGTCGTTCCTCGCACCGTGGTACCGCGCCAACAAGGACCGTGGCGTAGAAGCAATCGCCATCGGTTTCGAGCAGAAAGACGACCTCGAATATGCCAAATACACGCTTGGTACGCTGAAAAAGAAATATGGTATCGAATACGACATCCTTTTCGGAGGTATCGCGGATAAGAAAGTGGCATCCGACAAACTCCCCGCGCTGAATCGCATGATGGCGTTCCCGACAACGATCCTGATCGACCGTAAAGGCGAAGTACGCCAGATCCACACCGGCTACACCGGCGAGATTACCGGCAAATACTTTGAGGATTACGTGGCGAAATGGAATAAGGACCTCAACGAGCTCATTTCGGAGCCGGTTCCGGCGGGTGTTAGCGCGGCGCCGGTTAGTACGACTAAGAGTTCGAGATAGGGAGTCGTTGCGTAGGTAGTTGTTGTTGCATCCCTAACGGGATTTCGTAAACAGTTGGTTACCCGTTCCTTCTACCAATGTTACGTGTCTTACGGGCACTGGTCTGTAAGCCATCAAATCGCGTTAGCGATGTGATATTGGTAGCAAAAGTCGGGCATTGGCGTTCCGGGAAATGCCGTGAGGCATGTAACGACAACGCATTGGAAACTATACCGACGCAAAACAACGGTTTGCAAAACCAACAAAAATACTTGAACTAAATCGTGAGTTCAACAAACTAGGTACGTGGTGATTTGAGACAACTGCAAGGCCGGCTGGTAAGGTGTCGTGTGCTTTGCAGTTGTTTGATATTGCTTTTTCAAAATGATATTTCTATGATTTACAGAGTTTTAATGCTGATACTATGCTGCATAGGCAGCGTTTTTGGCCAGGATCTGAAAGACATTTCACGCTGGAAAGTGAGCCTCTCGAAAACAGGGGCCCAAGCCGGCGAGCAGGTAGAAGTGATATTTTTCGCAGATATTAATAAAAACTGGAAGCTCTATTCCTCTGATTTCAAGGGGGATATCGGCCCGCTTCCTACCGAATTTGCGTTCAATCCCAACAACGCCTACCAGCTCGTAGGCGACATACGGGCGGTGAAGCCACTCAAAGCGGTGGACCCGACGTGGGACAAGGCCTATACTTATTTTACCGACAAGGCCGAGTTTCGGCAGACGATCAAAGTGACCCAGGCAGGCGGCAAGGTTTCAGGGACGATCAAAGGACTTTTGTGTTCCAACGAAGACGGCCTTTGCGTGCCTTTCAAGGAGTCTTTTGAAGTGCATTGATTTTAATCCAACGTTTCAAATGGGTATTACAAAATGGCTGGTAGCCGTGCTTTGCGGCGGCTCGCTGGCATTCGTATCGCTACAAACCAACGAGGCATCGGTAGAGCTGAATACAAAAGAAGAACTGGGGGAAAAGCTATTTTCCGATCCGATCCTCTCACGCGGGCGGGCCATTAGCTGCGCTTCGTGCCATATTCCGCAGTTCGCGTTTGCGGATACGGCGGCGTTCAGTATTGGTGATAAAGGTACGCGGCTCACCCGCAATTCTCCCGCATTGACGAACCTCTCGGGCCGGACGGACTTCTTCTGGGATGGTCGCGCCGCGTCGCTCGAAGAGCAGGCACTCGGGCCGCTAGCAACGCGCGATGAAATGGACTTGCCGGTAGGCCAGGCTGTGGAACGCCTTAAACAGGATGATTTTTACAGCGCCGCATTTCAAAAGATATTTAAAACTGAGGTTAACACTAAAAACCTGCTCAGCGCGATTGCGGCATTTGAACGAACGCTGGAAACCACCGATACGCCTTATGACCGCTACCTGGACGGTGACGTCAATGCAATGTCGGCGGCTGCCGTTCGGGGCAGGATGCTTTTTATAGGCAAAGCCAACTGCGCTACCTGCCATTCCGGCGAGGATTTCACCGCCGACCGATTTAAAAGCATCGGGCTGTTCAATGGCAAAGAGCTGAATGATCCCGGCCGTTTCAAAGTGACCGGGGACAGCTCGCATATCGGGCTTTTCAAAGTACCCGGCTTGCGGAATGTGGCCGTTACTGCCCCTTACATGCATAATGCTATGTTTAAAACACTGCGCGAGGTGGTGCAGTACTATAATACGCCCGACAAATTTGTCCGCAATCCTATCAATCGCGATCTGTCGCTCGGCAGCTCGCTGAACCTCTCCGACAACGAGGTCGATGACATCGTGGCTTTTCTCGAAGCGCTTACCGACGATCGTTTCAAGCGCAAATAGCTTTGCCCGCATATTCTTCGCCCGCTCATGGGTAGAATTCCGCCATTCCTACCTTATTTTGATAAACAACTTGCATTTACTAAACAGTGTTTATTATATTCACATTGTAATTACAAAAGCATGGCAATTAAGGAAAGGAAAGAGCGGGAAAAGCAGGAAATGAGGAACCTGATCATCGAATCAGCAACTCAGCTGTTTTTGAAGCAAGGCTACGATAAGACGTCGATTCGCAGCATTGCCGATGATATTGAATATAGTCCTGCTACTATCTATCTGTATTTCAAGGATAAAGACGAGATTTTCTTTGTGATTCATGAAAACGCGTTTGAGATCCTTGAAAAGCACCTGCGCCAGAACGATGTGATCACCGACCCGTTCGAAAGGCTGGGTGCGTTGGGTAAAACATACATTGAGTTCGGTTTGCAGAATCCGGATTACTATGATCTGATGTTCATCATGCGCGCGCCGATGGAGCAGATCAAGAATGAAGAAAAATGGAAATCCGGTGAATGTGCGTTCGGTTATTTATTGACGACGCTTTCGGCTTGTCTGGAAGAAAATAAGATCAGGCAGGGCGATTTGTACGTGACGGCGATCCAGGTATGGTCGTTTGTGCACGGGCTGGTTTCACTCTACGTCAGAGAACGGATGTGCATCCTGATGATGCCGGACGACGCTACGCGGGAAATACTGTATAACTCATTCGATTTATTTTTAGCCAATCTGAAAAAGTAAAAAATTTTGCCATTCACTAAACACTGTTTATAAACTAAACATTACTTAAAATGATGCGATTATTGAAACCCATGCCGCGGCATTGGCAGTACCTTCTTGTGCCTTTGCTGAGTCTTTTCGCACCCGTTCGAGGGCAGGACGCGCATTTACAAGGGTATATAGATCACGGCCTGCGCCACAACCAGGGGCTCAAACAGCAGCGCTTTATCCTCGAACGGAACCTGTTTGCACTGAAAGAGGCTAAGACGTTCTTTTACCCTGAGGTTAATTTCAGTACTTCTTACCTCGACTCGCGGGGCGGACGGAAGATCAGCATTCCCATCGGCGATTTGCTGAACCCGGTATATAATTCACTCAATGAACTCACCAGCTCGTCGGCATTTCCGAAAGTGGAGAACGTGAGCCAGACGTTCAACCCGCGGAACTACTACGATGCCAAATTCCGCACTTCCCTGCCGCTTTACAATGCGGAGATCACCTACAACACGAAGATCCGCAAGGAGCAGATTCATTTGCAGCAGGCGGAAGTCGACGTTTACAGGAGAGAGTTAGTGAAGGAGATCAAGTTAGCCTACTACGCCTGCCAGCAGGCCGATGAGGCCGTACGCATTTTGGAAAGTGCGGTTTCGTTGGCGAGGGAGAATTTGCGGTTCAATCAGGCATTGGTGAAGAACGATAAGGCGATCCGCACGGTGGTGACCCGCTCGGAAAATGAAGTGATTGGCCTGGACGCAAGGCTGGTGGATGCGAGGAATCAATCGGTGAATGCGAAGGCTTATTTTAATTTTTTGCTGAATAACCCATTGGAAACCAGCCTGGAAATCGGAGCGCCGAGTGAATCGGAGGTTCTCGCGGATACGGCTGCGGCAGGTAGGCGGGAGGAATTGGCCAAGCTGGAATCACTTTCTAAAATCAATGCATTGTCCGGCCAGCTGGCGCGGGCGGGTGCATTGCCGAAACTCTCCACGTTCATAGACCTCGGTTCGCAAGGTGATTTTGTGAATTTCAACCGGGATACCCGCTATTACCTCTTTGGCGTGACGCTCGACTGGCGGGTTTTTGCCAACAACCGCACGCAATACAAGGTGAAACAGGCCGAATTGGAGCAGAAGGCCACCGGTGAGCAGATCAGCCAGGTAGAGCAGCAGCTTCAACTTCAAAACAGAACAGCAGCCAATACTTTTCAATCGGCCGTGCTTACTTATCGTGCTGCCCAAAGCCAGACCGCATTATCACAACAATATTACCAGGACCAGCAGAAACTTTACCGCGAGGGCCAGTTACTGTACATTGAACTGCTTGACGCCCAGAACCGGCTGATCAACGACCAGCTTCAACAAAGTATTTCCTATTTGAATGTCCAAACCCGCGGCGCAGAGCTGGAAAGGGCCCGGGCGAGCTACTTATTCTCAAACTAAATTTGACATGAAAGCTACAACACATCCCATTATATACGCTTACGTGCTCGCGGCCGCATTCCTGACCGCCGCATGCAAGGAGGAAAAGAAACCGGAGCAGACCGACGACACGATTCCGGTAAAAGTCATTAGTTCCGCCGCATTGACCCAGGCGCAGGCTGTTGAAACATCCGGCTTGCTGGGTTCCGAAAATGAAGCACGCTTATCCTTCAAAATCGGGGGTATTATCAAGGATATTATGGTGAAAGAAGGCGATAAGGTGCGTAAAGGGCAGCTTTTGGCAACACTTAATACCACTGAAATAGCCGCACAAATGGGCCAGGCCGAAGAAAACTTCCTGAAAGCGCAGCGCGACGCCCGCCGCGTGCAGAACCTGTACCGCGACAGCGTGGCGACGAAAGAACAGCTCGAAAATACCCAAACCGCATTAGTACTCGCAGAAAAACAGCTCGATATTGTCAAATTCAATTTGTCGCAAACCAAAATCTTTTCGACGGCTGATGGCGTAGTGATGCAGAAATTGCAGAATGCCGGCGAACAGGTACAGGGTGGTACGCCCGTTTTGCACATCAGCAGCACCAGCAGCAGCGACTGGGTCGTAAAATGCGGCCTTACCGACAAGGATTGGGCAAGGTTGAAAGGCGGTGAGAAAGCAGAGATCCATTTTGACGCCTATTCCCAGACATTTACGGGCCATGTAAAAACCCTCGCGCAGGCGAGCGACCCGGTTTCGGGGCTTTACCAGGCAGAAATCACGCTCGATAAGCCTGCTGTCAAACTCGCCAGCGGCCTTTTTGCCAAAGTACATATTTACCCGAAAGAAAAGACCAGCATGGTTTCCGTGCCCGTCGATGCATTGATCGAAGGGGAAAATGACAGCGCATTCGTGTTTGTGGCCGAAGGCAACAAGGCACAGAAGAAACGCGTGAAGATCGCATTTCTGGATGGCGACAAGGCATTTATCCTTGCAGGGATAGATGCAGGTGCGCGGGTGATCCGCGAGGGATCGGCCTATCTGGCCGAAGGATCGGTGATTAAAGTAGTTCAGTAACCTGTTTCAACCGCAAAGACCATGAAATTACCTGAATTTGCTGTCAAGAATTACCAGTTCACGCTGGTGATATTCCTGGGGGTACTGGCGCTGGGGCTTTACTCGCTCTTTACCATGCCCCGAAGCGAGGACCCCGACATCCATCCGCCGCAATTTACCGTGGTGGTAGTATACCCCGGCGCTAACCCGAAAGATATGGAGCAGTTGGTGGTGGACCCGATGGAGAAGAAGATCAACGAACTCGACGATATGAAGCACATTATCACCGACATCCGCGACGGTCTCGCGGTAATGCAAGTGATATACAAATACAGTTCTGATCCCGAGGATAAATACCAGGAAGTAGTCCGGGAGATTAATGCACTCCGTTCGCAACTCCCTGCCGACATTGCCGACATCCGCATCAACAAACAGATCCCATCCGACGTAAGCATTTACCAATATGCGCTCATCAGCGAGAATGCGACTTATGCGCAGTTGAAGAAGCATTCCAAGGATTTCAAGGAGCGGCTGGAAAAGATTAAAACGCTCAAAAAAGTAGAATACTCGGGCATTCCCGAACCACAGGTGAAAGTGAGCCTGAACTTGCAGAAGATCGCGCAACAGCGGCTGACCCAGGACCAGATCGTGGGTGCATTGCAGAGCGAGGGCGTGAACATCCCAGGCGGGAGCATCAGCATGGCTACCAAAAAGCTGAATATCAAAACGAGCGGCAGTTACCGCACGCTCGACGAGGTGGCCAATACCGTGGTGTCGCGTTCGGACGGGAAGATTGTGTATCTCAAAGACGTAGCCGATGTGAAAATGGGCTACGAAGACGAAACGCACATTACCCGTCTGAACGGCTTCCGGTGCAGCTATGTGAATGTGAGCCAGAAGGAAGGCGAGAACATCATTTCCGTGCGCGATCAGGTGGAGCCGGTTGTTGCGGAATTTGAAAAAACATTGCCTTCGAATATTGAAATGGTCAAAGTATTCGACCAAGCCAGCAGTGTGGATACCCGCTTGTCGCATTTTGCACGGGATTTTGGAATAGCTATCTTGCTCGTATTGCTCACATTACTGCCGCTTGGTACACGGGCGTCGCTGGTGGTGATGATCTCGATCCCGCTTTCGCTCGCGATCGGGCTCACGATGATGAACCTGCTCGGGTACAATATCAACCAGCTTAGCATCGTCGGGATGATTGTGGCGCTCGGTATTCTGGTAGACGACAGCATTGTGGTCGTGGAAAACATCGAGCGGTACTTGCGGATGGGGTACGGCAAGGTGCAGGCGGCCATTCAGGCGTCGTCGCAAATCGGCCTTGCGGTGGTCGGTTGTACAATCTTACTGATCTTCGCATTCCTCCCGCTCGTGTTCCTGCCCGAGGGCGCGGGCGACTTTATCCGCAGCTTGCCGATGTCGGTCATCACCACGGTATTCGCTTCGATGCTTGTGTCGCTCACCGTAGTACCGTTCCTGTCGAGCGTGATATTGAAACCGCACGCTTCGGAAGATGGCAACTGGCTGCTGCGCGGCATGAAAAAAGGCATTCACAAAACCTACGGCAGCGTGCTCGACCGCGCATTGCACTGGCCCAAAACGACCCTGGCGATTGCCGGTTTGATATTCGCCGGTTCACTGGCATTGGTACCACTCATCGGCAACAGTCTTTTCCCGAAATCGGAGAAGCCGATGTTCCTGATCGACATTGAAACGCCGCAGGGGACCAATCTCAAAAAGACTAACGAGATCGCGCGCTATGTGGAAGGAGTTCTCAAACAGGAGCCGCTCATTACTTCCTTCGCGACGAATGTCGGCAAGGGTAATCCTCGGGTATATTATAATGTAGTGCAGCGGAATGAGAGCGAAAACTTTGCCGAGATTTTTGTGCAGGTAGAAGGACTTGAAACCGAAGAAAAGGTAGAGGTAATCGAAAAGCTGCGCAAAAAGCTGGAACGCTATCCCGGCGCCGAAATTAAAGTAAAAGATTTTGAGCAAGGCCCGCTGATCGAAGCGCCGCTGGCTTACCGTATATATGGCGAAAACCTGGAAGACTTGCGCAAAACCGCCTTCCGCGTCGCTGATCTGCTTACCAAAACCGAAGGTACCATCTACGTCAACAATCCGTTGCTGGTACAACCGACCGACTTACGCATCAACATCAATAAACAGAAAGCCGGAACGCTGGGCATTTCCTCGGCCGACATCGATCGTACGGTGCGGCTGGGGGCTGCCGGGCTGAACGTGGCCACTTTCCGTGAAGATGTGGGTAAGGCGGATAGCTACAATATCAACGTGTCGGTGCCTCGTAGTGCAGCCATTCAGGATTATAGTGTGTTTGACAAACTGTATGTTACCTCGGCATCGGGCGCGAGCATTCCCTTGAAAAACATCGCGACGATTGAAATGGAAAGCTCGCCGAACCAGATCCGGCACTACGACAAAGACCGCTACGTGACCGTTTCTGCATTCGTGAAGCCTGGCTATAATGTGCAGAAAATGAATGACGACATTACCGCGAAGCTCAACCAGTTCAAATTTGAGAATGGGCAGCATTTCAAAGTTGCCGGGGAAAAAGAGAGCCAGGAGGAAAGTTTTGGCGGATTGGGGTTGATCATACTCATTACGGTTTTCGGATTCCTGGGCGTGTTGATATTGGAATTCAAAACCTTCAAAAGCATCCTGATCGTACTGTCGGTCATTCCGCTGGGCATCGTGGGCGGCCTGGCGATGCTCTTCCTGACTGGTGAAACGCTCTCATTCACAGCCACGATCGGTTTTATTGCATTGGTGGGTATCGAAGTAAAGAACTCGCTGCTGGTAGTCGATTTTACCAACCAGCTCCGCGAGCAGGGCAAGAGCATTGAAGAAGCCATTATCGAGGCCGGCGAAATCCGTTTCGTACCGATATTGCTCACCTCCATGACGGCAATCGGCGGATTGCTGCCGCTTGTGATCGAGTACAGTGCCTTGTATTCACCGCTGGCATTGGTACTGATCGGCGGGCTGATCAGCTCAACATTGCTGTCGCGTCTGGTGACGCCGGTGATGTACAAGTTGCTGCCGCCAAAGGTTGAGCAAAAGGCCGTTGTGGAAGAAACCGAACTGGAAGCAGCTTATTGATGATTGGATAGGCGGAAATGTGAAATAGAGGTTGTTATTGTCACGTTCGGCGGCCGAAGCGCGGTACCATGCTTCGATCGCCGAGCGTGACAGCTTAGCTTCATTCGGTATAAGTTCTTTTGTATTCTAATTTTTCATCACAAATTAACCACCACGCGCTTGCCGCTGTTTTGCCGCGTAACCTTGTTGAGAGCCCGGCCAATTCCTTTGGTGAAACCCTCGCCGATTTCGGCATAGGCGAGATCTGTGTTTTCAATGATCAGTTTGTGGGCCAGTTCGTCGTAGCTCCATTTCATACCGGCCATTTTCTGATCGCTGGTAGAGGTTTCCGAGGAGGAAGTGCATGCATTCGCGTCGTTGGCAGGGGTGAGGCCCGTGTACCATTTCCAGAGAATGAGCGCGGCTACAAAAGCGACGATGAAAATGGCCTGGCGCTGCCCCT
>DATMSL010000206.1:0-5551 GCA_035565435.1 Dyadobacter sp.
TATCGAGCAGCAGGATAACGGATTGGTTTTCAAAAGCGGCGGCGGCATTACGGCATTAAGCAATGCGAAAAGTGAATATCAGGAAGTGATTGATAAGGTTTATCTCCCATTTAGCCACGCCCCACATGCTGTGCTTTGAAACGATCTGCGTCGAAAACCGACAATTGAAAAACCTTTCCTACCACGAAGCCCGCCTGAACAAAACCCGTCGGGAATTGTGGGGTTATAATGATAACTGGGATTTATCCGAACTCCTTCAAATACCCGACTTAATAGACGACAGCGTACACAAATGCCGCATTGCTTATGGCAAGAACGTCGATAATATCAGATGGGAGCCCTATTCACCCCGTTCGATCCGTAAAATCCAGCGGGTTTATCATGATGAAATCGACTACCGATATAAGTACGATAATCGTGATACATTGAATGCGCTTTACGCAAAACGTAATGATGCGGACGAAATACTGATCATCCGGAAAGGACTGGTAACCGATTCCAACTTTTGCAATGTCGCATTCCTCGATGGCAACCGCTGGTTCACACCCGCGAGCCCGCTCCTGCCCGGCACTCAACGTGCCTTACTGCTTGACCAGGGCATTATTGAAACTACTAACATCCCTGAAAGCGATATTGGGTCATTCAGCCAGATACGGCTTTTCAATGCGATGGTCGACTGGGCGCATGCCACTACCCTCGATGTTTCGTTGATTGCTTGACCACAAATTGCGAACTTGCGCCCGAATTAAAGCATTGAACCAATGACCTCCCTTTTTGAGGAAGAAATCACCTTATTTGCCGACCTGATCCTTCCGGTACCGATTCCGAACCTGTTTACCTACCGGGTTCCGCGGGAAATGGCCTCGCTAATCAAGGTTGGAGCGCGGGTAATCGTCCAGTTTGGTCAGAAAAGGGTCATTACGGCCGTGGTGGCTCAGTTGCATTCCAACCCTCCCGTGAAATATCAGGCGAAGTATATTCTGGAATTACTCGACGACCAGCCGATCGTGACGCAACAACAGCTCGAACTTTTCGCCTGGGTGGCCGAATACTACCTGTGCAATATCGGCGAAGTGATGAACGTGGCATTGCCGGCGGGCTTGAAGATCACCAGCCAGTCGAGAATTCAGCTAAATCCTGAATTTGAATATGAAGAACTCCTGACCGACCAGGAGATTCTTGTTATTGAAGAAATCAAAAAGCACCAGACGCTTTCCTACGAAGAAGTGGAAAGGCTTTTGCAGAAATCGAATATAACCTCGATTATAAAATCGCTGGTCGGGAAGCGAGCCGTGATTTTGTATGAAGAAGTAAAAGAGCGCTATAAGCCGAAAGTCGCGAAGAAAATCAGGCTGACGGCTGCCTACACCACCAATGAAGCGCTTTCAAAGCTGGCTGCCGACCTGGACAAGACGCCCAAGCAACAAGAAATCCTTTTGAAATACCTCAGTTTCATTCCCGTTTACAACAATCCGGATTTGAATTACAAGGGTTTGGATAAATCGGTATTCAGTCAGGACGACACCATTTCGGATGCCTCGCTGAATACGCTCATCAAAAAGGGTATTTTCGAACAGTTCGAAATATTCGTTTCGCGCTTCGACGATATTCCTACCGGTAATATGGGCACCATTACACTCACTGAAACCCAAAAGGAGGCTTCACGGCAAATCCATGAGCTGTTTGCGGAGAAGGAAGTGGTGCTTCTGCACGGCATTACCGGCAGCGGTAAAACCGAAGTTTATATTGAGCTGATCAAACAGGCGCTTGAAAGCGGCTCGCAGGTATTGTTCCTGCTTCCCGAAATCGCGTTGACGACCCAGATCGTGGTCCGACTCCGGAAAGTTTTCGGTGATGTGATGGGCATTTACCATTCCAAATTCTCCGATAATGAACGGGTGGAAGTTTGGAAAGGCATTCTGGATGGCAAATTTCAATTTGTAGTCGGCGTGCGCTCTGCCATTTTCCTGCCATTCGATAACCTCGGTTTAATTATCGTGGACGAAGAGCATGAAACCTCCTACAAGCAGCACGACCCTGCACCGCGTTACAATGCGCGCGACGTGGCCGTGATCATGTCGTACATGCACAAGGGCAAAACACTGCTCGGTTCGGCAACGCCTTCTTTGGAAAGCTATTTTCATGCACAAAGCGGCCGGTACGGGCTCGTAGAAATGAAACAGCGCTTCGGAAATGCTGCATTACCGCGTTTTGAACTGATCGATACCAAAAAGGAGAAGCGGCAGAAACAGATGAAGAACGAGTTTTCTTCTGTGCTGCTCAGCCATTTGGAATACAATCTTAAAAATAAGGAGCAGACCATTCTCTTCCAGAACCGCCGCGGTTACTCGCCCTACCTGCAATGCGAGGAATGCAACTGGATTTCCGAATGCTCCAACTGCGATGTGAGCCTCACTTACCACATGAAGGCGCGCGAACTGCGTTGCCATTATTGCGGACATAAGGAAGAGGTGCCACGGACCTGCCCGCATTGTGGCTCACCCAAAGTGAAAACGATGGGGTACGGGACTGAAAAAATTGAGGAGGAGATCAATGTGATGTACCCCGAAGCGCGTGTACAGCGCATGGACCTCGACACAACCCGCGCCAAAAACGCCTATCAACAGATCATTTCCGAATTTGAAGAGGGAGGCATTGATATATTGGTAGGGACGCAGATGGTCAGCAAAGGACTCGACTTCGACAATGTGAGTGTGGTGGGCATTTTCGACGCCGACCGCATTATCCACTTCCCCGAGTTCCGCGCTTCGGAACGGGCATTCCAGATGCTTACGCAGGTGAGCGGGCGTGCAGGAAGGCGCGCTGACAAGCCCGGGAAGGTGTTGATTCAAACTGCTAACCCGTCGCAACCATTGCTCGAAAAGATCATCAATAACGACTACGAGGGGATGTACGAGACCGAAATAGCGGAGCGCGAGCGGTTCAGCTACCCGCCATTTACACGGCTCATCAAGGTTACTGTAAAGCACATCGACGAGGGGACTGCCGCAAGGGCCGCGAAAGTGCTGGCCGAAAAACTGACGTCGCATTTGGGTGCCAGCAGGGTTCTGGGGCCGCAGCCGCCACTGGTCGAAAGAGTAAGAAATCAGTTTTTGTTCGATATTCTCATCAAACTTGAACGAGAAAAGATTAATTTTAAGGCGGCAAAGTCATTTATACAGGAAAAAGTAATTGACACTCTGACTGACAAGACGCTAAAAAGCATCCAGGTCGTGATCGACGTGGATTGTTTATAAAAACATCATTTACTGCACATTAACTTTATGTCTTCCAAAAAAACCAGAATTGTTGCAACCGTAGGCCCTGCCTCGGAATCGAAAGAAACATTATATGCATTGGCCAAAGCAGGAGTGAACGTGTTCCGTCTCAACTTCTCCCACGGCACCCACGCCGACCACCTGCAAAGACTCACCAATATCCGCGAGATCAACGAAGAGCACGGCCTTAACCTGGCTATCCTTCAAGATTTGCAAGGACCTAAAATCCGTATCGGCCTTGTTGCCGAGAAAGACGGGGTATTGATCGAATCTGGAAAGAAACTCATCCTTTCCAACACGGAAGTACTCGGTACTGCCGAGAAAGTGAGCACGCCTTACGACGGAATGTACAATGATGTGAAAATCGGTGACCGCGTGTTGATGGATGATGGTAAACTGGAAGTACTGGTAACAGGCATCGAAGGAACGGATGTAATCACAGAGGTTATTTACGGAGGTTACCTGAAATCTAAAAAAGGTGTTAACCTGCCTAATACAAAGGTTTCGATGCCTTCTGTGACACCAAAAGACTATGAAGACCTGGACTTCGGTCTGGAAAACAATGTGGAATGGATCGCATTGTCGTTTGTACGCACGGCTGAGGAAATCGCAAAAGTGAAAGAATATATCGCCAACAAAGGCAAACAAGCCCGCGTTGTAGCGAAAATCGAGAAGCCTGAGGCTATTCTCAACATCGACGAGATTATCGAAGCAACCGACGCTATCATGGTAGCACGCGGTGACCTCGGGGTTGAACTTCCTGCCGAAGAGGTCCCGATGATCCAGAAGATGATCGTTGAGAAATGTAACCGTGCCGGCAAGCCCGTAATCGTGGCTACGCAGATGCTGGAATCCATGATCGAGAGCCCACGCGCAACCCGCGCCGAGCTGAACGACGTAGCAAACTCGGTACTCGACGGCGCTGATGCGGTAATGCTTTCAGCAGAAACAGCTTCCGGTAAATACCCGATCCTGGCCGTAGAAAGCATGACCAACACGATCCTGAAAGTAGAAGCTTCCAGCAAGACGATCTATTTCAGACACCACGCGGCTGTGAACGACACGCCTGGTGCATACAAACTGAACGATAACGTGGTAATGAGCGCCTGCCGCCTCGCGCGCGACACGCAAGCTGCGGCGATCATCGGTATTACACGTTCGGGCTACACTTCTTTCCGCCTGTCGCACCACCGCCCGAAAGCCAACCTGCTGATCTTCACATCGAACAGAATGCTGATGAACCAGCTCGCATTGTACTGGGGTACCAAAGTATTCTACTACGACCGCGACCAGGGCGTTTCAACCGACGACCTTATCGAGGACATCAAAACTTTCCTCGTTGAAAAAGGCGAGTTGCAGAAAGGCGACGTGTTCATTAACACATTGAGCATGCCGGTTTCGAGACAACGCAAGACGAATACAGTGAAGTTGAGCGTGGTTGAGTAAGCATTACGTGCATCATATTAGAAAGGCGGCGGAATCTGATTCCGTCGCCTTTCGTTTTTTCACCGGTTGCTCAGCGAGCGCGTTACCTTGTACATTAGGCTGAAAATCAGTAGATAAATTTTGTATATTCGATTATGAGCTAAACGAGAACAACCATGATAGCTTCACCCAGACCAGGTCGAGATATTCCTGAAAATGCCCTTGAAGAGAGCATTCCCACCTCACTGATCCGCGAGATCATCGACGGTAAGCCCTACTACTACAAAGGCTACCGGGAAGTTCTCGCGGGCAATATGGATGAAGAAGGCATTATGGGTTGCTGTACGTTACAGACATTTATCATTACTTATCTGGTTCGCATCCTTTTTCGCTCAATCGACGAAAATAAGTATCTGATTGCTACCAACGAGCCCGGCCTCCATATTAACTGGCGAACTAACCCCGCTTCGGATATTATGGTCTTTGATTATGATATTCTCACCATGGACCAAATCAATCTGAATTATGCTCAGGTTCCGCCAGCAGTATGCATTGAGATGGACACGCGTGTTGAACTGAACGATGCCACCGAAAGTGAATATGTGACTTTGAAAACAATGAAGCTGCTCGAATTTGGAGTAGGAAAAGTAATCTGGTTCTTCACCAAAACAAAGAAAGTCATGATCGCCACACCTGGCAACTGGACAACCTTTGACTGGAATCATGAAGTTTTGCTAATGCCAAATGTGCTAAGCAATGTTGGCCAACATCTTCGGAGTAAAGGATTTAGATTTGCATAAAAAAATACAAACTTCTGATAATCATCCAAAACCGCCACACTTCCCAGT
>DATMSL010000207.1:0-1651 GCA_035565435.1 Dyadobacter sp.
TGTAATAGGGAATTCAAGGGTTCCGTCTCCTTTCTGGTTCGCCGTTGGCGGCTGTACCTGCATGATGTTCGCCGTAGGATCTGCTACCTTGATATCGGATATAGACGTCGGGGTATACGAACTTGTTTCCGGTGATTCTGGGGCCTGGATGATCCCGGCTATATAATCGGTAAAATGATCTGTTAAACCCGTAATCTTTTGTTCTTCAATACGCAATGTATCGGTTTCCACCGCCAGCCAGCGGCGTTGCTGCAGGTCAAAGAACATCACCTGGATATCCTTTTCCTCATACCCTTTAGGCAAAAGGGCCTTGTCGTATGCCAGGGTAAGGGATGCCTTATTTTCAAATTTAGCGCCTTCGGGAAGAAAACGGTAAGCCGCCCGGTCCTTTGTTACGTTGATGATGTTAGTACCCATAGGGGCCATGTCGATGTTGCGCAATTGCTGCACCGTAATTTTGTCTGCCGCTGCATAGGCATCCGGCTTGATTTCAAGGTCGGCTCCTTCGAGACCGAAACGGTAAACGCCTTCTTCGGACTTGTTGATTCCGACAACTGCTTCGGGCCTTTTGTACCCTACCCGGTCCGATACTTCGCGAAGCCCGTAAACCGGTATTTCTTCCTTATAAAGGAGCTCGCCTGCGGCTGTTTTAAGCTCGAGCTTAAGGCTGTTGATCTCGTGCGGATTGTCGAGCAAAGCTTCAAATTCGTTGTGGCGCACCACCACCTGTTGCCCGTTGATGCTTAAAAAGCTGCCCGATTTAAGCACCACTCCCTTTACATAGGCCTGACCGTCCTTCATATACAAGGCATAATCACGGTCTGCAAGTTCTACCAGACGCGTTGCTTCTTCTGCAAAAGCTGTAATCTTAAGGTTGCGTACTTTATAATCGAGTTTCTGGTTTTCAAACGTAGTAAACAGGATGTGGTTGGCCCCTTGCTTCAGCTGGTCTGCCGATACGGTTTCTTCGATTGTTTTCCACGAAGTGGTCTTTTGTACGAAATACCCTCCAGTAGCCGTATGTTCGTTGATGCTGCGTGCTACTCCTGAAGCATTTTCAATTCCGTAGACCTCGTAGCTCAGCTTAAGGCTGCGCCCTGCAAGCTCGGCCTTATCTACATCAAAACGGAATATGTTGTCTGAAGGATCATCGCTGTTGCTCTGGTTCGTATAGCCGATTTCCCCTTCCTTGTCCGGGGAATGGATTTCGAGCACAGCACGTGCGGTACGGCCCGTTGTAACGGTACTGGTTGCCACAACCCGTTGCGGCTGCCTTGCGGTTGTACTGTGTGCCGCCGTACTTGTAGCTTCCGATACATTGCTTTCGGGCATTACCTCCTGCGAAGTGCTGCTCAAAGGTCTTGCAAACGGAAAATAAACCGTGGATCGTACTCCGTAAGGAAAGTGTTCCACCATTGCATATGCTGGGTAAACGATAAAGTTGAACAGTATTCCAGCCAGGGCCATGTAGTGCAACGCCCTGTATCCGAATTTTAAAGGTTTGTTCGACATTTCAAATAGTGTTTCTTATGTTTATTTTATGATGATTTTCTTGAATTGCGGAATAGCGTCGATATAGGCTACCACCATATATACACCGGGTGCTACGGCAAACTGGCCGAGGTTTACGGTGGTGTTCTGCACGCTGCCC
>DATMSL010000208.1:0-37017 GCA_035565435.1 Dyadobacter sp.
ATGCTTTTGGACTGCATTACCTCCAAAGCATTCACCGCATATTCATCCGGCGAAACAGTAATCGGTGACTGGGTCATAATATCTTTTGCATGCAGGTCAAGCAAACCTGCCGCCCCATAAGTTTTCAGCATTCTCCGAAGGTCGCCATCGGTAATGATACCAGCCATTTGGCCATTTTCACTTACTACCGCCGTCGCACCCAACCGTTTTGAAGTCATTTCCAGAATTACTTCCTGTAAAGTGGCTTGCTCATTCACAGTCGGCAATGCATTATGCGGGTAAATGTCGCAGACTTTGAGGTAAAGCCGCTTGCCCAATGAGCCGCCTGGATGGTACCGTGCAAAATCGTCGTGTGTAAAACCGCGCGCTTCGAGCAGGCAAATGGCCAGTGCGTCGCCAAGGGCCATCGTTACGGATGTGCTTGTAGTAGGCGCGAGGTTGAGCGGGTCCGCCTCCGCGGGCGCGTGTGCGTGGAGCGTGAGAATGCAATTTTTGGCCAGGTAGGAGTCCTTATTGCTCACCATCGCGATCATCTGTACGCCGGTACGTTTCAGCAGCGGCACCAGCACTTTGATCTCCGGCGTATCGCCGCTTTTGGAAATCACGATCACCACGTCGTTGTCCTGGATCATGCCCAAATCGCCATGAATAGCGTCGGCGGCATGCATAAACAGCGCCGGGGTGCCGGTCGAGTTCAGCGTGGCTACAATCTTCTGTCCTACAATGGCGCTTTTACCCACACCGGAGACAACAACGCGTCCTCCGGAATGTAAAATGGCATATACGCATTTTTCAAATTCATCATCAATCAATTCAATCAGATTACGTACAGCTTCTGCCTCCTGACGTAATACTTCTTTTGCGGTTGACTGAATATTTTTTATTAATTTCAAATCTGAAACACAGTTTAGAGAGACAAAAACGTCATTATTTATTTCAAAGCGCAAAGATAGGGAAGTTTGGAATAACCATTTTGTGAACAGAGTATGGTACAGCAGGTTGATAAAGTCGTGACCGACACATTAAAAGGGAAGCTTAAAGAAATATTTGGATACAGTCAATTCCGCGGAGATCAGGAAGTTATCATACAAAATATCCTTTTAGGTAAAAATACATTTGTGATTATGCCCACGGGCGCAGGTAAGTCACTCTGCTACCAGCTTCCTGCCCTTGTCAGCGACGGACTGACCATCGTGATTTCCCCGCTGATCGCCTTGATGAAAAACCAGGTCGACCAGCTTACTGCGTTCGGTATCAATGCTCAATTCCTGAATTCCACGCTTACCAAAGCCGAAATGACGCGCGTCAAAACCGACGCGCTCGACGGAAGCCTCAAACTGCTCTATATTGCCCCTGAATCGCTCACCAAAGAAGATAATCTCGACTTTCTCAAAAAGGTAAAAATCTCGTTCGTAGCCATCGACGAGGCCCACTGTATTTCGGAATGGGGCCACGATTTCCGCCCCGAATACCGGCGCATTTACGGAATTATCGAAAATATCGGCAAACTTCCCATTATTGCGCTCACGGCCACGGCAACGCCGAAAGTGCAGCAGGATATCCGCAAGAACCTGCAGATGGAGGAGGCCGAGACGTTTAAATCTTCTTTTAACCGCAAAAACCTCTATTACGAAATCCGCCCGAAAAAGGACATCAAGAAACAGCTCATCCGCTACATCCGCAACAACAAAGGTAAATCGGGCATTGTGTATTGCCTGAGCCGGAAAACGGTGGAAGAGGTGGCGGAGCTACTGAACGTCAACGACGTACGTGCATTACCGTACCATGCCGGTCTCGATGCCAACACGCGCATGGCGAACCAGGACGCGTTCCTGAACGAGGAATGCGATGTGATCGTGGCCACGATCGCATTCGGAATGGGTATCGACAAGCCGGATGTGCGTTTCGTGATCCACTACGACGTACCCAAGTCGCTCGAAGGTTACTATCAGGAAACGGGCCGCGCAGGTCGCGACGGGCTGGAAGGTAACTGTCTGATGTTTTACAGCTACGACGATATCCAGAAGCTCGAAAAGTTCAACAAGGACAAAACGGTTACCGAACGCGATAACGCACGCCATTTGCTGAACGAAATGGTGGCCTATTCGACACTGGGCGTATGCCGTCGCCGGCAACTCTTGAGCTATTTCGGCGAGTATCTCGAAAAAGATTGCGGGTATTGCGACAACTGCAATAAACCGACGGAGAAGATCAAAGTACAGGACGACATTATTTTGATCCTCAAATCGGTAGCGCTGACAGAGCAGCGTTTCGACGCCGACCACATCGCCGATTTACTCACCGCCACCGACAACCAGTACGTGAAAAGTTACGAACACGATCAGCTGGAAGTATTTGGCAAAGGATTGGAGCTGAATGAGTCACGCGATTACTGGGTATCGGCCATCCGTCAGCTGGTGATCCTCAACTACCTCGAAAAGGATATTGAGAACTATGGCGTGATCAGATTGGGTGAAAAAGGTGCTAAATATTTGAACGACCCTTATCCGATCACACTCCAAAAGGACCATAACTTCGACGAGGAGGAAGTGAAGCCAGAGGACGACGATAAGGAGGCCGTGAACGGAAATGGCAGCGCGCATGCTTACGACGAGGCCCTGCTCGGAATGCTCAAAGCATTGCGTAAAAAGGTGGCAAAGGATAAAAATCTGCCGCCATACGTGATCTTCCAGGATCCTTCGATGGAAGAAATGGCCACTACTTACCCTACTACCCAGCAGGAAATGGCGCAAATCAACGGCGTCGGAATGGGTAAAGTGCAGAAGTTCGGCCGGCCGTTTATCGAACTCATTTCGCGTTATGTGGAGGAGAATGAAATCGAGACGGCGAAAGACGTGGTGATCAAGTCCACGGTTAACAAGTCCAAGATCAAGATTTTCATCATTCAGCAGGTCGACAGGAAGGTAAGCCTCGACGAGATCGCCGAAGTGAAGGACCTCGCATTGGCCGATGTGATCGAAGAAGTGGAACATATTTGCTACTCGGGCACGAAGCTCAACCTGGATTATTACATCAATCAGGTGATCGACCGCGAGCGGCAGCAGGATATTTACGATTACTTTATGACCGCCGAAACCGATAATATTGCCACCGCGCTGAACGAGTTCGAGGGCGAGGAGGTCAGCGAAGAAGAATTACGGCTGATGCGGATCAAGTTTTTGTCGGAACTAGCCAACTAGCGCCCCGGAGTACTTGCCGGACAATCAGTATTTTTTGAATTTTTAAAACCAGTTATGAACATACTCATCTTGGGATCGGGCGGAAGAGAACACGCTTTTGCCTGGAAAATAGCCCAAAGCCCTCTTTGTGATACCTTATTTATGGCTCCCGGAAACGCCGGAACAGCAGGTATAGCAACGAACCTATCCATTTCTTACAACGATTTTGACTCCATTGCCAACGCGGTAATTGAAAATAACATCGAACTCGTGATCGTAGGTCCCGAAGAACCACTGGTAAATGGAGTTGTGGATTATTTCAATGCACGCGAGGACCTTTCGAAAGTACGGATTATCGGTCCTGACAAAGCCGGTGCGCAACTCGAAGGAAGCAAAGATTTTTCGAAGCAGTTCATGGACAAATACGGCATTCCAACCGCCGCTTCGCGCACATTTACGGCCGAAGACCTGGAAGTAGGACTGGAATACCTCGAAAACCATTCGCTGCCGATCGTGCTCAAAGCCGATGGCCTCGCCGCCGGTAAAGGCGTCATTATCGCCGAGAAGCATTCCGACGCCATACAAGCATTCCGCGAAATGCTGCTGGACGGTAAATTCGGAAAGGCGGGCAACAAAGTGGTGATCGAACAATTCCTGAAAGGGATAGAATTGTCGGTTTTTGTACTTACTGATGGTGAGCATTACAAAATCCTGCCGGAAGCGAAGGACTACAAACGTATCGGTGAAAACGATACGGGCCTGAATACGGGCGGAATGGGTGCTGTGTCACCGGTTGTGTTCGCGGATGCGAATTTTATCAGAAAGGTGGAGGAAAAGGTAGTGAAACCGACATTATATGGCCTTCAAAGTGAAGGAATCAAATATGTGGGTTTTATCTTCATCGGTTTGATGAACATCAAAGGCGAGCCTTATGTGATTGAATACAATGTCCGTATGGGCGATCCCGAAACCGAAGTAGTAATCCCGCGTATCCAGTCGGATTTTGCGATGCTGATGGCATCGACGGCCAAAGGTACCCTGCAAGATTTTGACTTGCAGATTTCGCCGCAAGTGGCCGTAACGACGGTAGTAGTGTCGGGCGGTTATCCCGAAGATTACGAGAAAGGAAAAGTGATTTCGGGAACAGACAAGGTGGAAGATGTGCAGGTATTCCATGCAGGTACCACTTTTAATGCAAACGCCGAAGTCGTGACAAACGGAGGACGGGTGATGGCCCTCACAGGCCTGGCCAATTCCCTCGAAAACGCGGTGCACAAGTCACAGCGGGCTGCACAGGCAGTACAATACGAAGGAAAGTATTTCCGGCACGATATTGGCGTGGATTTAATTCGTTATAACGATTGATGAAGCGGAGTAATTATGGGATGTGGATCATGTTCATCCGGGGGCTGCGGTACTAACGGTACGGCCGTCGCCGGATGTGGAAGTAAAGGAAGCTGCGGAACAGGCGGATGCAATAAAATGAACGTTTTCGATTGGCTCAGTCACATGGACGTGCCGTCGGGACAGCGTTTTGATGTAATCGAAGTCAAGTTCAAAGGCGGCAGAAAGGAATATTTCCGGAATATAAACCAGCTGGAGTTCGTCACAGGCGATTATGTGGTGTGTGAAATGGCTTCCGGCCAGCATATTGGAACGGTATCGTTGCAGGGGGAACTCGTGCGCCTTCAGATGAAGCGTAAGAATGTCCAGATCAACGACGACCTGCACGTGATCTACCGCATTGCGACGGAGAAGGATCTCGACAAGTTCACACAGGCGATGGCGCGCGAAATGCCCACGCTCTACCGTACGCGCGAGATTATCCGGGAGATGAAGCTCAATATGAAGCTTTCGGATGTGGAATATCAGTCGGATAATACCAAAACGACTTTCTACTATTCGTCGGAAGAGCGTGTGGATTTCCGCGAGCTGATCAAAATGCTGGCTTCGGAGTTCAAAGTGCGCATCGAAATGCGGCAGATCAGCCTGCGGCAGGAAGCAAGCCGGCTTGGCGGATTAGGTTCCTGCGGGCGCGAACTTTGCTGCTCGACCTGGCTGACCGATTTCAAGAATATTTCAACCGCCGCAGCGCGTTATCAGAACCTTTCTTTGAACCCTGCAAAACTGTCGGGCCAATGCGGAAGGCTGAAATGCTGTTTGAACTACGAACTCGAAACCTACATCGACGCATTGCGGGATATCCCTACGGTGGATGCGCCACTGAAAACCAAGAAGGGTGTGGCCACTTTGCAGAAGACGGATATCTTCAAGAAAATCATGTGGTTCGGGTTTGATAAGGATACAAACTGGTATCCTGTGCCTATCGACAAGGTTTTGGAAATCATTGAGTTGAATAAAAAGGATATTATCCCTGAATCGCTCGATATACTGACTCCTGAACCAGAAAAGGGTGCGGATAAGCTGCCCGGCAAGCTCAATAGCGATCTCGAGAACCTCGACAAAAAGTATAGCGACGAGCAGAAGAAAAAGAAAAAGAAGAAGAACCGCTCGGGCAAAAACAGAGGAAACGGCCCCGAAAACAGCGCTGGCGAGAACGGAGGAAATGAGGCTGGAAATAGCAGTGCTGCGGACAATGCCGGCAATGCGCCTCAGAATAAAGGAAATAACCAGAATCAGAGCCAGCGAAACCGGGGTAACAACCAGGGGAACGAGGCCAGGAACCGGGGTAATAACCCGGGTGAGGAACGTCAGAACAAAGGCAACAATCAGGGGGAGGAGCCTCGTAACAGAGGTAATATTCCGAATGAAGGCCAGCGTAACCGGGGCAATAATAATCCTGGCGGCGAGCCGAGAAACAAAGGCAATAATAACAACCCCGGCGGTGAGCCACGGAACAAGGGCAACAACGAAGGAGGGAACAGAAATAACAACGAAGGAAACCGGAATAACCGGAATCGTAACAGGGGGCAGAAGCCTTCCAGCGGTCCATCGGGTGGCGGTCCATCGGGTGGCGCACCATCGGGTGCCGCACCATCGGGCGGGGGACCGTCAGGAGGAGAAAACAACGGGTAACCGCGTTTCCAACGAATTCAATCGGGCCAGCTCATTCAAAGGCTGGCCCGTTTTTTAGCCATACTGCCAGTGAAAGAACACGTTGAAAAGCTTTACGCACTGAGCCGCAAGCAGTCGCGCAGGATTATCGGGCTGATGTCGGGTACTTCGCTCGACGGGCTGGATGTGGCGCTTTGCCGCGCGGAAGGCAGCGGACCAGGAACGCATTTGAAGGTGGAGTTTTTCAAAACGGTGCCTTATGAAGAGGATTTCAGGAACGCCGTGCGGGAGATTTTTGCCAAAAGGCAGATCGATTTTCAGCAACTGGTTTTGCTCAACCCATTTATCGGCCTGCAACATGGCCGGATGATTCTCGACTGCCTGGCCGAATGGGGCATTCATCCTTCGGAAGTAGATCTGATCGCCAGCCACGGGCAAACCGTTTTCCATGCCCCGCAAAAGCAACATGGCATTGCAAGCTTTCCCAATGCGACGCTGCAAATCGGCGACGGTGACCATATTGCGGTGAAAACCGGGATTATCACACTCAGCGATTTCAGGCAAAAACACATTGCGGCAGGCGGGGAAGGTGCGCCGCTGGCCGTGTACGGCGATTATTTTCTGTTTTCCCAAAAAGGCGAGAACCGGATATTGCTGAACATGGGCGGCATTGCCAACTTCACTTTCCTGCCCGGTAACCTCGATGCGTCGCTCGTTTTCACGACCGACACCGGTCCCGGAAACACATTGATAGACGCATTCACACGACTGCATTTCGGGAAGGCGTTTGACGAAAACGGCAGCATTGCGGCAAGCGGAACCGTCGATGCGGTGTTACTGAATGCGCTCAAAGACTCACCGTTTTTTGAACAGCCGTTTCCCAAAACCACCGGTCCCGAGGTGTTCAGCGTCGATTACGTGAAGAATGCCATCCAGATTTCCGGCCAGAATGCGATTGAGCCGAAGGATTTGATAGCCACTTTGACTCAATTCAGCGCAGAGACGATTTCGGAAGCGATTCGCAGCGTAATGCAAGCGGGGGAGGTATTTGAGGTGTACGCAAGCGGCGGCGGTGCGCATAACCCGGCATTAATGGGCGCGATTGGCCGGTTACTGAACCAAAATATTCGTCTGATCGATGAGCTGGGTGTAGCCGGGGATGCGAAAGAGGCTGTGTTGTTTGCCGTTCTCGCGAACGAGGCGGTGGCAGGAGAGACCGTATATTTTGGCGAAAAGAAAGGTGTACCGGGCGTTTCAATGGGAAAAATATCCTTTCCCGGTTAAGTAAGGAAATAGTATTTGAATATATGTACGACATTACCATCATAGGAGGCGGCATCGTAGGCCTCGCGACAGCTCTCCGGATCAAGGAGCAGAAACCTGTATTGAAAGTGTTGCTGCTGGAAAAAGAAAATGAAGTAGCGAAGCATCAGACGGGTCACAACAGCGGCGTGATCCACTCCGGATTGTATTATAAGCCGGGTAGTCTGAAAGCCACAAACTGTATCCGAGGCTACCAGATGCTCATTGATTTCTGCGAGAAGGAAGGTGTTGCCTATGATCTTTGTGGAAAAATAGTGGTAGCAACCTCCGAAGAGCAGCGCCCATTGCTGCGAAACCTGTTTGAACGGGGAAATCAGAATGGCTTGACCCAAAACCGCATGATCTCCGAAGGTGAGATGAAGGAAGTCGAGCCGCATGTGAAGGGCCTGGAAGGCATTTGGGTACCCTATACCGGTATTATCGACTACAAAACGGTTTGTGAAAAATACGCGGAGAAATTCCGGAAATTGGACGGGGAAGTACGTTTCGGTGAAAAGGTGACCGATGTGAAAAACCGCAATTCGCATTCAGAAGTGGTAACAGCTACCGGGAAGGTATTCGAAACCAAACTCGTCGTAAACTGCGCCGGTCTCTATTCCGACAAAGTGGCGCAACTCACGCAGCCAGAGAATATCAACGTCCGCATTATCCCATTCCGCGGGGAATATTACAAGATCCGGCCGGAAAAGCATTATTTGGTTAAAAACCTCATTTATCCGGTTCCCGACCCTAATTTCCCGTTCCTGGGCGTACATTTCACGCGCATGATTGAGGGCGGCATCGAGGCGGGGCCGAATGCGGTGTTTGCGTTCAAAAGAGAGGGTTACAAGAAGCTGGACATTAATGTACCGGAAATGCTCGAGTCGCTTTCCTGGCCAGGTTTTCAGAAAGTAGCGATGAAATACTGGCGCACGGGCCTGGGCGAATATTACCGCTCATTCTCCAAAGCGGCATTTACGAAAGCATTACAAGGCCTTATCCCCGAAATCCAGAGCGACGACCTCGTTCCCGGAGGCTCAGGCGTACGCGCACAGGCGTGCGACCACGACGGCGGGTTGCTGGACGATTTCTCGATCATTGAAAATAAAACAGCTATTAATGTCTGCAATGCGCCGTCGCCTGCCGCGACGTCGTCGCTGTCTATCGGGCAAACTGTTTCAGAGAAAGTGCTGTCAAGGTTCTAACATTGATTTGCCTATAAAAAGAGAGGCCATTCCGTAACGGGATGGCCTCTCTTGCATTCTTATATTTTGATTACGCTTTCTTGCTCAGCGTCATCCCAAAAGTTACAAGGTGAATAACGGCAAAGATGAGTGAGAAGTAGTAAATGCCTGTATCGGTACCGTCGGTCTGTACGTGATGCGCATAGGCTATCACGGCTAATAACACGGCCAGCACGATTCCCACGATTCCAACGGTTTTACCACCAGCCACGATGGAAGCCGGCAGTTTGTCCGACAGGAAGCTGTTTTTAATACCATAATATAAATACACATCGAAACCGATAATCATCCACACGAACAGACGGATCCAGGTATCGAGTGGGAGGAATGCCATCATAAAGAAACAAGTAGCAACACCGAGGATGGGAACCAATGGCACAAGCGGCGTTTTGAATGCACGGGGCGCGTTCGGCATTTGCTTGCGCATCACGATGATACCGATACACACGAGGATAAACGCGAATAATGTACCGATACTGGTCATTTCACCTACGACGCGCGCAGGTACGAATGCTGCAAAAAGGCTTACGAATACCAGGAACATGGTGTTGTTCTTCACCGGCGTCTGGAATTTCGGGTGTACTGCCGAGAAAACGCGTGGCAGTAATCCGTCCTTGCTCATACTGAAAAACACGCGGCTCTGGCCCAAAAGCATTACAAGGATCACAGAAGCATAACCCGCGAGGATCGCCACGATGATCGCGCGGTTCAACCATGGGTAATCGGGGTGAATGACGCCGCTGGCATCAGGCGTACCCATAGATTCGATCGCCACCGCAACCGGCGCGATACCGTCCTGGCCTTTGAATGTGGTGTAGTTGGTTACACCGGTCATTACGTGAGCAAAAAGGATATATAGAATGGTACAGATCACCAATGAGCCGAGGATACCGATCGGCATGTCTTTCTTAGGGTTTTTAGCCTCTTGCGCCGCAGTACTCACGGCGTCGAAACCGATGTAGGCAAAGAACACGATCGCCGCGGCCCGTATGATCCCGCTGAAACCGTATTCGCCGAAATTCCCCGTGTTGTCGGGGATATAAGGTACGTAGTTAGATTCGTTGATGTATTTCCAACCCAGGATGATGAAGATGATCACAACGGCTACTTTCAGGCCTACGATGATGCCGTTCACCAATGCGCTTTCCTGGGTACCTTTCATGAGCAGCAAGCTCATCAGGATTACAATGAAAATAGCGGGGAGGTTGATCACACCGCCGTCCCACGGGCCTACTGTGAGGGCCGCGGGTAAATGGACGTCAAATCCTTCGCAGAACTTGACTAAATACCGGCTCCAGCTGATACTTACCGTGGCAGCACCCACCGCGTATTCCAATACCAGGTCCCAGCCGATGATCCATGCGATAAACTCACCCATGGTGGCGTAGGAATAGGTGTAGGCACTACCTGCAACGGGGATCATGGATGCAAATTCGGCATAGCAAAGGCCGGCGAATGCACAGCCCAATGCCGCTACGATAAAGGAGATGGTGATCGCAGGGCCAGCCTGGTTGGCAGCGGCTCCGCCCGTAATGGAGAAAAGACCCGCGCCGATGATCGCACCGATTCCCAGTGCCACCAGACTTCCCGGGCCCAGCGTGCGTTTCAGCTGGTTACCTTCTCCGGTAGATTCATGTAAAAGTTTTTCAAGTGGTTTTTTAATCCAGAGTTGACTTGCCATATATTAGGTTCGTTGTTGTAGAAATGATGGTCTGATAAAGCTAAAAGAAAATTTGCTAACTACGTATAGACACCAAAGAAAAAGAGGGTAAGTGCAATACTTACCCTCTTTTATTCTTTTATTTTAAGCCTTTGCTTTTTTTGTTGCCGCTGTCGCGGTAGCGTCAGCCACTACTGCCGGTGCAGGTTCATTCTTCTTGGAACGTTGCAGCAGGTCAACCACGATAGGTGCCGCTACGAAGAGTGAAGAATAAGTACCCACGATTACCCCGAGCAACATACAGAAAGTAAATCCGCGGATAACCGCTCCACCAAAGATCATCAGAACGACCAACACGAGTATTACCGAGATACCGGTTACGGCCGTGCGGCTCAATGTACTGTTCAACGCGTTGTTGATAACGGTCGACAGGTTCTGTCCGCGTGACTTTTCGTCGGCGAGGTAATCACGGATACGGTCATAAATTACGACGGTGTCGTTCATAGAGTAACCGATCATGGTCAGGATCGCACCGATGAATGCCTGGTCGATATCCAGTGACCAGGGCAACCATCCGTTGAACAGCGAGAAGATCGCGAGGATAATCACGACATCGTGCAATAGGGACATTACAGCACCGTACGAGAATGCCACGCGTTTGAAACGGATGAGGATGTACACGAAGTTAGCTGCCAGTGCAAGCAATACCGCATAAACCGCGCTCCACAAAGTGTCTTTCGCCATGGTTGGACCCACTTTGTTCGAACTAACAATCTTCGCAGGGTTATTAGCGATTTTCTTGGTCGCTTCCAGGATTTTCGCTTCCGCTTTCTGATCAGCTTCCGGTGTAACGTCTTCGATGAGGTAAGGAGTCGTGATTTTCACCTGATCCTGGCCTCCAAAGGTTTTCACTTCGGTAGTTGAGCCGAGTACTTCGTCCATGTTGGTACGAAGTGCATCCGCATCCACATTGTTTTCAAAACGAACTACATAGGAGCGGCCGCCTTTGAAATCGATACCTAGTCCAAAACCTTTGAAGATAAATGAACCTACGCCGATCGCGATGATGATCCCCGAAATAATGTAGAAACGGCGACGTTGTGAAACGAAATCGAAGTGGTTGTCCTGGAACCAGCTTTTGGTCAGGGCCGTAGAGAATGCGAAAGTTTTACCGTTTTTAAGTTTTTGTTCCAGCAACAGGCGGGTAATGAAGATCGCACTGAAAAGGGAAGTCAAAAGACCCAAAACAAGGGTTGTTGCAAAACCGAGTACCAGACCTGTACCGAATGTGTAAAGGATGATACCGGTTAAAAGCGTTGTCACGTTGGAGTCGATGATGGCAGTCAACGAGTGCTTGAAACCGTCACGGATCGATTGTGCAAATGCTTTTCCGCTCGCCAGTTCTGTCTTGATACTTTCGTAGATGAGCACGTTGGCATCCACCGCCATACCAATCGAAAGCACGATACCCGCGATACCTGAGAGCGTCAGTACAGCTCCGAGAGAAGCCATTACTCCTAATAAGAAGAACAAGTTGATCAAAAGCGCAATATCAGCGATCCAGCCAGCCTGGTTGTAATAGGCCACCATGAACACGAGTACGATCAAAAGACCTACGGCCGAAGACCACAAACCGTCGTTGATCGCCTCAGCGCCGAGTGAAGAACCTACAACGGCTTCTTCTACGATGTGCGTCGGGGCCGGCAGTTTACCAGCTTTCAATACGTTGGCCATATCCTTGGTCTCTTCCACAGTGAAGCTACCGGTGATGGACGAGTTACCATTAGGAATCTCGCCTTGTACGGTCGGAGCTGTGTAAACCAGACCGTCGATGATGATCGCTACCGGGCGGCCTATGCTGCGGGCAGTCAGTGAGCGCCATTTGCGGGCACCTTCACCGTTCATTTGCATGGTTACTTCCGGACGGCCGCGGTCATCGTAATCGTGGTTTGCATTCACGATCACGTCACCTTCCATGGCTGCTTCGCCATTGGTTTTCTTAATGAAATACAAAGGCAAAATCAGTTGGTTGCCGCCTGCTTCGGTTCCTTTGCGGTCCCACATGAACACGAGGTCCGAAGGGAAAAGCGAGCGTACTTCGGGGCGGCGCAGGATTTCGCTGGCACGCGCAGTGTCTTTCAGATATACACCAAGGCCTTGCGGCATTGGTACGAACAGGCTGGTCAATGCAGCGCTTTGAGCCGCCAATGCAGCTGAGTCAGTTGCAGTAGAATCTGCTTTTTTCTCCAACTGGGCAGCCAGCCCGCCTTCTGTTGTCTTTTTGGTAGTATCGGTAGATGCCGCGGCAGCAGGTGTAGTGGTTTTCTTGGCTTTTTCGGCCTCTGCTTGCTGGGTCAGGTAGCGGCCAAGACCTTCGAGGCCAGCGCCTAATTCCTGAGTCAGGTATACTTCTGCAAATTCCAGTTTCGCAGCGCCGGAAAGCAGGCGGCGAACACGCTCGGGGTTATCCACACCAGGGAGCTCCACCAAAACGCGGTTCTGGCCTGGCAGACGCTGAATGTTCGGGTTAGTTACCCCGAATTTGTCGATACGTGCCTGGGTGATCTGGAATGCGCGGTCGATAGATCCGTCAATTTCCGTTTTCAGCATTTTGATCACGTCCGAATCCGACGAGTTGCTATTGATCTTGCCGCGGTTGGCGCTGGTAGCAAATACCGAAGCGAGGCTGGTGTTTGGAGCAGCTTCTTTATAAGCGCTTACAAAACGGTTGATAAATGTGCTGTTGTTGGCCGATTTATCTTCACCTGCTTTTTTCAATGCATTCTGGAAAGCCGCACTGCGGGCGTTACCGCCAGCCATTCCTTTGAGGATGTCGGCAGGAGCCACTTCCAATACCACGTGCATACCACCTTGCAAGTCAAGGCCGAGGTTCAGTTCGCGCTCGGTAACTTCCTGCAAAGTGTGGCCGAGGTATACCTCTTCACGCCACAGCGAGTCGATGTAATGCTGTTTTTTGGTCACGTCAACCTCTCCCTTCGCATCGGTCGCATAGGCGATTGCCTTGCTTTTGAAATTGCGCGACACAAAAGTGAAGGACAGGTTATAGACGCTAATAAGGGCGATGACGATCGTCAACGCGATTATCCCGTTCTTGTTGGTCATTTTGAAATGAAAAATTTAATTGAAATCCTTGAAATACAACTGAAAACTGCCCGGCCGGAAACGTAAATGGCGCAGGCTTTCTGAGAAAATGCGGACATGCGGACCTCGCAGGCCCGCTCACACATTACGGAGCGTTGGTGACGATAAATCGGCCGAAAACCCGCTGGAAATGAGAAACCAGGTACACCGGTTCGCTGAATGCAGTCCGGACGACCAGTTTTTTGGCAACGAAATGCCAGACAGGTTGGGGTAAAAAATAAAGATATTGATAAAAATCGAAGGAAATGGCGGGCGTAATGACCGCATTCAGGCTAAGCGCACTTACCTCAGGCTGTTCCGACTGGCCGGATTGCGCATTGGCCTTCTTAGCCAGGTCTTTGGCAATCGCTTCCGTCTTGGCCCCCTGAAAAGCGCTCCGATCCGTATGATCCGACCACGACCGAGCTCCCGCCACCGTCAATAACATGACGGCAAGCATTAAGCTGATGGCCTGGTTAATCACTCGTACAGTCTTCACTTTCAGATTCGGGATTTCAATGAAACCGCAAATTTGATTCGAAAAAATTAGAATCGCAAGATAAATTTCCTTCGATCCGATATTACTATTCTGTTAATAACTTGTGTTTTGCGTGTTTTTTAAGCGGAAACGCCCATTTTGATTGCCATTCTGTAATCGAATGAGAATCAATAATATAAAAGAGAGAGGAAAATGCCGGGTGCGATAGTTAACTGGCGGCTAACGTCGCATAACCCAGCGGAACCGAGGGGGCGCCATCGAAGGCGAGCGTGAATGCGGATGCGCCCGCGGGCAGTTTAAGCGATACGGCGAAGTTGTATTCTACGGGGATAAACCAGCCCAAAAGCCAGTTTACCAGGGTATCGAAGTTCTTGTTGTGAAGGTATTGATCCAGCCTGGCAGGGTCGGGCACTTCTATGCCGACGTTGATTTGCGGCAGATAGGTGTCCAGCTCGCCTCCCAGCGCTGTATCCGCGCCAAGTAGGGCATCGCCCATGCTCGCTTCGGATTCAAAGTGGTATTTCAGGCCGAAAATGATTTCTATTTCGACGGGTAACCGCAATGCGACCGTCATGGTTTCCGCGGCATTGTCGAGGTTACCGCGATTTTCGGAGATGAATGGGAGGAGTGGCAACAGTTGCACAAACACGCTGTCATCCAGGGAAGACGGCGCTTGCCAGAATGCCTTCAACTCTTCCAGTATCCCCGACTCCGGGCCAAGCTCCCAGGCGCGTTGTTCCAGGCGGGTCAGGCTCACCAGGTTGAGAAAGAATTCCTGCTCCAACGGTAGAAAAAATAGCCGGGATTGCTGTTCCTTCTCTCTTTGCAAGCGAATTTCATCGACTTTCTTTTTCGTCGAATTCAAACTGGCCGACGACGGCAAATGGAAAAGCTGCTCAGGCAAATGGTCGTAAATGCCGCTCCGGTTTGAATCAATTACCTGACCTTTAAAATTGCCAATTTCCAGCTCACGCGTGTTTTCGATATCGCGATGGCTGCGCCGTTTGAAATCGCCCAACGGACGGAAAAGGATTTGCCGGGCGGGAATGTCGTTTTCAAGCCACGAACTGGCAATGAATTCGGCTTTAAGGTCGGGGCGGGGTTCCATTTTATTGGCGGATGTGGTTGGAAGTAGTCAGGTGTTGTCAGGGGGGGCAGGAATGGTCAGGTGTTGTCAGGAATGGTCAGGTATTGTCAGGTTATTGTCAGGAATAGTCAGGAGTTGCCGGGTAGGGTGACTACCTGGATGGGGTACATGCCTGTGGAAAGACGGCTTACTTTCAGTTGCAATAGTTCGCATTCGCGTGCCCAGTCGTCGCTTCCGCGGGCGGCGGGCGTTAGGGCGATCTGCAAGCAGCGGACAAAGCCCTGACCGGGCATTTTGCCGGGCATAAAGTGCGGCTTCACCTGCACTTTACGCAGCCGGTCGCCCAGCTCGGCGGTACAGAATGCGCGCACATCTTCCAACGTCACGAGCCTGTTGCGGGTGACGATGTTTTTTCGGAGTTGGTTTACATAGTCTCCTTCATCGGGCCGCGATTTTCCGCCGGACGAACGCGAAAGCATCATAATGTCAGCGCCGCTCACGCCCGATGCCGCGTACGATTGCAGTCGTGTGCCTGCGGGAATGCCGTTAGCCTGCTCGGCCAGGGTGCTCCAATAGGAAATGAAAAGCACGTCTGGGTTTTTATCGCCGCGAGTCACCAGAAATGGCTGCGCGGTAGTTTCACTGGCTTTTTGGGTACCCAGCTTCTGCTCGATCCGCGCCATATTCTGCGCGATTTCGCGAAGGATGGAAGCCAGAAAATCCTCGCCGATGGCGTTGAAAGCCGTCACTTCGTCGCGAAGCAGTTCCAGCAGCTGGTATAAGACCGCCCGCGCATCACGTTTGTCGAAACGGCCGATACCTTGCCTGCGAAGCGTGTATACGCGCGCTGCGCCAGCGGGCGGCGTGCCATTGGAAGCCGTTTCTTGGTCGGTATAGAGGCTTTTTTCAGATGCCGTGTAAGCCTGATTTTTTTGATTAACCACACTTTGAATACCCATAAATGCGTCGCCGCTGGGCAATGCAATGCCATTCAGGCCTGTTTGCAGGCGGTAGGTGATTTTATTGAGCTGCTTGTTCTGCACGGGAAATGCATTCAGCGAAACATTCATTTGTTCAAACCCTGCCGCAGGAAATATGGCTGGCCAGGTGATTTGGAGCCATGTCAAAGGTTTTTTGAGTGTTTGCAACGTCCGGGTATCGAACATGCTTTCAAAGGCGTCGGGATAGAGCTCGGTTTTCAGTTTGCCCTTTTCCCAGGAATCGTCGCTATGAATGCGAACGAAGCTGTGATGATAGATCAGAATGGAATCGTCTACTGTGCTATCCTGTAAACCATGCAGGACGGGAAGCGTTTTATTGTTCCATTGCCAGGTCGTCGCTTGTAGGAACTCTCGATATTGATATTCAGTGGGGTCTCCTGCCCAATCGAAATAGAATCGGAAGCCCCCCCAGGAAGTAATGCCCGGCTCAACTTCCAGCCCGAGCCAAATGCTTTGTTCGCCACCCGGTTGGGGTAATGTTTTAGCTGTCAGTGTTTTTGTTCCCTTTTCTATCGCGAACAGCCCTTGCGGCGTCGCGTATTGTGCGATGGTCGCATTCACGAGCGGGTAACGGTCGGCCGGAGCGAAATGGACCTCGGTGGTTTCGCCCTTCCGCGCATTGGTACGCTTGCCGGTGAGTTGGTTCTCCGGCTCGATCCAACCCGTTGGCTCTTGTGGGCGCGCCTGTACGATGGCTGTGGCGGGCCGGGGGGCATTATGGGTTTCGGGGGACAGGATTTCGGCCAGACGGGTCATCAGCCTGAGTTCGGTATGCTCGATTTCGTGTCCTACCTTTTCAAATTCCACCGAACATGCTTCTACCAGCAGCCGGACGAGCGGGTCGAAATGATCGGTCTGGGCGTCGTCGATACCCCAAAGCTCGGCGCAGCGTTTGATCAGCCGACGGGAAATGTTTTCTTTGGTATAGCTCAGCGTTTCGGGCATGTCATTCTATGGATAATGGTGATATGAATATGCGTTCGAAGAATATGAATGGCTCGTTAGTGCGCCGGATGGTAGCTTTAATCTCGATGCCCACGCGTTTGCGGACGTAGTTGTTGGTTTTAGTCAAAACTTCGAATTCCTCCATTTCGACCCTGATTTTGACATTGGCAAGCCTTGGTTCGTAAGTCCCCACGGCCTCTTCGAGCGATTCGCGGATGAGGTCCTTCCATTTGATTTGGGACAAAACTGAAAAGTCATGTTCCCACAAGGCACAGCCATAGCGACTATCGAAGCGGTTTTCGTCAAAATGGGTTACCATTAAAAGGTACAAATGCTGGTGGATGGCCTCTCTGTCAGGACATTTCGGATGCGGCAGGCCAGCGACGATGCGGTCGAGAGCGAGAGGCAAAGAATAGTTTTGATCTTCCATCCGGCGTTTAATAAATTGTGGTTGTATTAATGAAAGTCTGGCTTATTTTTGTTTGTCCACCAACTTCCGACATCCCCGATGAACCTTCCGTTTGTTAAAACTGTCACGCAGCGTCTCCAACTATTGTATGCAGTCGTTCTGATAGCCGTGCTGACATTGGTAGGTGCGTTGGGTTTCTGGGTGACCGATTACCACGATGCCTATCCGATGGCGATGGCATGTTTTCTGGTTTTCGGTATGCTGCATGTTTACCTGCTTTCACAATGGTTTGATATCCTTTTCGAGAACCGCTCCGCCAGGGCGATCGGTTTTACATTGTTGATCACGCTGCTGACGGCATTAGTGGTTATTTTTCTTTACCATAAACTGGCAGATGAGCTTTCAAAAGGCCTGGGTATCGCCACGGCGCTGGTCGGTTTTCTGTTTCCGGTATTTGTTGCGCGGGTGTATCAGAATTACCTCGAAATACCCCTCAAAGAATACAAAAAGTGGTATTACCCCGTGGGCCAGCCATTGCCGGACATGGATCTGCTCGATCTTTCCCGCGTGCTGGTGATCCAGTTTGAGTTTACCAAAAAGGCCGACGAAGCCGCATTCACGAACTTCCGGGCCAAAGCACCGCATTCAATGCTCTTCGGCGAGCTGTTCTTCATTTTCCTGAACGACTACAACGACCGCAATCCCGGCAGCCCGGTGGAATACCTCGCACCCGACGGCGCACCTTACGGATGGCTTTTCTATAAAAAGCAGCCCTGGTACAAACGCCGCGTTTATATGGATCCGGACTTAACATTTCAGGCCAACCACATTGTCGATAATGAAACGATCGTGGCGGTGCGGGCATAACGGATTGCCAGACATCGTACTTGCTTGATTGCCATGTTGAGCGGAGCGGCGGCCGCTGCGGTCGAAACATTCTGTACAGCAACATCGTACGTGCGCTTCGACCGCCCGGCGGCCCGGTTCGCTCAGCGTGACAATCCGTTTACCAGCGGTTGGTATGCGGGGTGCCAAACAGTTTGATTTCGCGTGCCGACAGCGTAATACTCGTGGTCATCGGCATGGCACCGGTCTCCACGAAGCTTTCGGCATATTGCACGCAGTATACGTCGGTGAGTTCGAGCTCCTTTTGCGTTTGTTCTTCGTCCACATTTTTGAAGGTGATCTTTGCGGACGACTTTTTTCCGTCCGGATCCACCATCCATTCCCAAAGGCTCTTGCTGTCGTCGGCGCTGGAAGAGTCAACTTGTATAAAGACATTCCCGCCATATACTTTGGAAGAAACACGTCCTTTATCGTCGGTGGATTGCGACAGGGAGTAGCTGCATGAGATCACGGCGATGCCGTCGCCCGACGGGCCGCCATCCCAGGTGAAATAAGCGTCAAAACTTGAAGCTGGCATAGTTGTAAGTGTTTAAAAGTGAATGAATTGATTATGGATATATTGACTTAATTAAGCGTAATAAGCGAGCCCTGAACGACCGTGGTGCCACTGCTTTTGAGCTCGGCCAGGGCGTCGCCTTCGAGTGTAAGCTGCGGTCCCTTCATTTTCGCACTGGCGGTACCTTCGGTTTCCAGTTCGGTGCCGGCTTTGATATTGGTGTCGGTACCGCTTTCGATTTTGATGCTCTGGTCGGCTTTCATAGCGATTTCGCCGGCATGTAAATCGAACTTCCCGCCCGCGCTGACCGTAATATCCTCGGTCGCCTCGATGGTAATTTCCTTGGTTTTGACTTCCAGTAGCCCGTTTTCGACGTGCAGACTGATCTTGCCGTCGTCTTTGAATGCGAATTCCAGGAAGGTGTCGGTCTTCTCCCGGTTGCTGATCTGGATTTTGGCGTCGCCGTCTTCGTCGATGAAAATGACCATATTGCCCGAACGCGTCGCTATGACCTTGATATCGTTGTTGTCCGACGTGTAACTGATGTCTTCTTCCGGTTTGGGATAAAGGCAGGTCATGACAAACGGATTTTCGGCCAGGTTACCCTCATACCCCACCATTACCATCGCTCCTACCTCAGGCACAAAATTGACTCCCCGGCCGGTGGCATTATGCATCGTCCCAACCCGCATCCAGATCGACTCCTGATCTTGCTGGCGGCTCTGGCTCCAGAAGAACCTCACGCGCACGCGCCCAAGGCTTTCGCTGTCGTCATTAGCGATCACTTCCGCTTGTTCAGTTTCTCCCAATGGGTTGCGCACGTAAGGATTGTTCGGCGGATGCTGCGCCGATTCCGGCACTGCATTGAATGTATTCTGGTAACTCCCCGCGGTGTTCACCTCATGCCGGATGTGCACGACCCGGTATTTGCCGAAATTCTCTTCATATTCCTCGCCACGCTCGTTCAGCCGCTGGCCTTTTACTGCCAGTACGGTCCCCACGCTTATGGTGGGTGTTTCGCCCGAACCCCGGAAATCGACCATGGAGGTAACCCTCGCCGACCGCTCCATTTTAGTGAGTTCGTCCATCTCGCCCTGGCCGCTTACGATCTCCGGCGATGGCAGGAGGGAAGTCTGGGCAAAAAGGCTGTCCGATTGTTCCAACGCAAACTCGCTGAGCGACGTCAGCCCATCCACATGCTGCTGGGACGATTGCCCGGTGAATGCCTCGGGAATGGTGTAGTTATAGCCCTCGTAGCTGAATGCAGCCGGTTGCAGCTGCAATGCCACATCAAAGTTCTGCAAGCCATCCACCAGAAAATCAACTTCTTCCCGGCTATTGTTGCCGAGTACTAGTTCCCGGCCATTGTAATAGAACCACTCGCAGCACCGGTCGGCTACACGGCAGAGGAATTTGTAATTGCTCTCATTGTATTGGGTAAATGGGACTTGTCTCCCGCCGTTTTCAGGATTGAGCTGTTTCCGGAGCAGATTTTGCGGATAGGGTTGAAGGACGGTATTGAAAATATCCTGAACCGTCCCGCGCAGGAAGGAGCGCCGCTGTACCGAATCTTCCAGCACAATGGTCGGGCTGTATCCTTTCAATACAAATGCGCTGCTCATGTCGCTCAGGCTGCGGAGGCGGATCTCGGTCACGATACCCTGAAATACGAAGTCGAAGGAATCGGAGCCGAGGCGCGGGCTGAATGAAAAAGTGATTTTCTTGCCCATGACCGCGCGGTGCGAACGATTGAAAAAGTGCTCTCCTTCATCTTCCAGCTGATCGAACGGGACCAGCAGCTCAAACCAGTGATGTGCGAACAAATCCTGCTCGATCACCAATCCGAGGTGCCGGGTAATCTCCACACCGCCTTCGATTTCAATGCTCGTGTTAACCTGTCGTGCCATTTAACTGCTTATTTCAACCTGTCCGATTTTGACTTTCTGGGGTAGGATCACCAGTTCGTAAACCAATGCGAGACTGCTGTCGCGCAGGAAATAATCTTTGCCCCGGTGCTGCGGCAGATATCCTTTGGTATCCGGCACATGCGCCAGCTTGTTTCCGCGGATCGTCGACTGCTTAGCACGGAACGATTCCCGGAAACCCACGCAAAAGGCTTCTTCAAACTCTATTTTGCGCAGGATCTGCGAGTCGTTGTCGTATTTGAACTCCACTTGCCCGCTGAGCTGTCGGTCATTTTTGAATGCCCAGTCGTAGAGCAATGCAAAATCGTCGTTCTTCGTGGGCGAGATCGTCATGCGAATCAGCAGGGCCTTGGGCGAGTCCGTCGGGCTCCCGCGCTCGTCCGCATTGCGGTTGCACCCGTAGGCGATCTTTTTGACCGTAAATTCCTTCCCGTCCAGGGTAAGGTGTGCCTCTACCCCAATACTGGCATCCTGATCAGCCATGATTAAAAGTTTTCGAGTTTCGCTTCGTTGATTTCCACGTTGCCGGCCGTTATGGTAATGCAACTGATAAAATTCTGTAATCGGCTGGAAAGCGCCTTGTCGAGGTCATCGGTACCGTCGTCAAACATTTCGACAAATTCAATGCAAACCGCCTCCTTGAAACTCAGCGTCTTGAAAGAGCCGGCCTCGCCGAACTGCTCCACCATGAGATCGTATTTCTGCGAAGGCTTGTTGGCCCATTCGACCAGGAAATCATCGAGAACCATTTCCAGCTCCATGTACAAATGCGCCCATTGGATCGGCGAGGTTATGGACATCGCGTCGTCCACCGTCTGATGCAATTCGAATTGCATGAACATGACGCTGTACTCGTGATCGCCGTCGATTTTTACGTTTGCGCTGTAGGGCATTTTAATGAGTGAATGAGTGAATGTGTCAATGAGTGAATGAGTGGCCGGGTCGCGGGTGCCATGACCGAATGGTTTTTTATTTAATAGTGATTGATTCTGAAAACTATCCAGCCGGAGGTATTCACTCATTCACTCATTCAATCATTCAACATTACTGCTGCGCATACTCCGCCGCCCAGGCAGCAGCGTCTAAATCATCTCCCTTCTGTCCCGTGAGGGCTATCATGAAGTTTTTCGCGGGGAAATAGGGTACCATGTGGATGTCGAGGTAAACCTTATCTTTCTGGTCCTTATCCTGCTCGAAACGCATCACGCTGAACTTCTCGATAAGCTTGCCGGGGCCGGTAACGCTGTCGAGAAACTTGATGATCTGCTTTTTTAGGTCGTTTTTGGTGTTGTAATCGAAGTTTTCGAATGCGCGGCGGTTCAGGAAGTCGATCAGCACTTTGGTGATGTAGTCAAAAACGCGGACAACCGAATAAGTCTGCAAACCGACGTTGTCGCCGTTGAACAGCGTTTTGGCCGAGAATGCCATTACTTTGCTGTATTCGTTCACCATCGGGATCAGCCCCATTTTTTCGAGGTCGGCGATCTCCGATTTTTTCAGCGGGAACCGCACACCGTCCACTTCGCTGAGCGTACCGTGTTTTTTACCCGCGGCCACCTGCGACATCAGGGTTTTATACACGTTCCCGGCCAATGCGGTCGATGGCGGAATGTACAGATCATCCTCTTCGCCCAGGTCGTCGTGTTTAGCACGGCCCACCAGCCAGTTGCAGGTCATCATCACATTCGACAAATGCGCCGCGCCGCCGGTCAGGTTAGCCGATTCGAAAAGCTCCATTACGTCCTCGGGTGCATCCAGGTGCATGAAATCTGTCAGGAGCATTACCTTGTTCTTATGGGCCATTTTCGCCCATTTATCCACTACTTTGCCCGAACCCAGATAGCCCGGCACATTCAGGATCGAATAGTTTTCGCGTAGATCGAGGCGGTCGTATTTCGAAGCAAGCTCCTCGCCCACCGCATCGACGAATGTAGTAACGTCGAGATCCTGCAACTGATCGGCCGCCGCATTCAGGAATGTGACGTTTTTGACCTTATCCTGCTCCGTGTTTTTGAAAAACATAGCCACCGAGCGGTAGGATTGTTCCAGCGGGCGGATCTGTTCCACGGCCTTGCCCAGGTTTTCTTTCAATAATTCAAATGCGGAATCGGCCTGTTTCTGACCGGCTTCGATCATATCGGGCACACTTTCCGAGCTGCTCAGCAGTTCCGACCACAATTCCAGGCGCTTTTTCAATTGCTGGCGCTCTTTCTTCTTGTCGGCTTCGGTAAGGAATATCTTTTTCCGGGCCTTTTTTTCCGGATTAATATTCGCAGCGCCCTCGATGATCGTTTCTACGAGGTCGAAGCTGCCATATTTGGCAAGCTGCGGAAGGCCGGTTTCCAGCGGAATCGCCACGCGTTCGCGAAGCGCCGGCGTGGCTTCTTGGGATGTTTTTGTATCGTCTGCCATGTGAATTTTGAATGACTGAATGATTGAATGACTGAATAGATTGTGGATTGAATGGTGCCATGTACTTTTGAATGCCTAATTACCCTCCAACCGGAGGTATTCGGTCATTCAATCATTCGGTCATTCAATCATTAACGCTCCTAGCGTCATCCCGCCTCCTCCAACTCGTTAATCAGCGTCTGGAACACACCTAGTAATGCTGCCTTTGCTTCGGGTTTTTCCAATGCGGCTTTCAGGATTTTGTTCACTTTGAGGTGCCTAACTACCTGCTGGTAAGCTTCGCTGCGTGCGTCGAGATCTTGCAGGAACGCGCTTTGGGCGATGATCCCTTTTTTGCCAAAATCCCCGAGATTCCTGAACCGAAGATTTTCGTTGATAAAACTGCCATCGGAAGTAATGAACTCTACTTCTGCTTCGGGCTGGTAATGCGCGAAAACTTCTTCGGTGGTTTTGAGATCGTAAACCATTTCCGGCCGGGGCGACGGGTCACCGGTCAGTTGGGTGGCGAAAAGGGTGCGGTTTTGAGGAATATCAGCAATCCCTTCACTGGACTGGTCGATCTTGCGTTCGTTACCGCCTATTCCGTAGTTGAACATAGTTGTATAGGATTAAGTAAATACTGTTGTTACTAACCGATCAAAACTGTGGGACAGCCCACTACAATGCTTCCGCCGTGAGCGGTCGTGTCTCCAAGGCGTGCTGCGGGTTTTCCGCCGATGAGCACCGACGTGGAGCCCATGACAATGGAGTCGGGCGGGCCGGTGCACACGCACATGTCGCCGACACAAGCGGCCGGCTGCCCGCCTATGAGCACAGTGGGGGTGCCTGGGGGCAGCACAGGTCCGCCTACATGGGGCACCGGAGGCGTTCCGGGGGTAACCATCGGGCATACGTGCATATCGCCAATTCTTGCTGCGGGTTGGGACATTTTTTTAGGGCTTTCGGCTTTCGGCCGTCGGCGGTCAGCCGTCGGCGATAAACCTGGTGAATGTTACAAATCTGAATGCATTACTGCGACAACTGCTTGGCGCGCTTGAAATCGAAGAGCGACGTGAGCGATACACCGAGCCCGACGGCCGCCGCGCCCACCGAGACGTAAATGCCCGGTTTGGCATAGCTGGTAAGGCCTTCCGGATTGTCGATCAGCTTCTTATATTCCTTATAATCTTTATTAAGCATACTATAAGTCACTGCGCCGAATGCGAGTGCAGCCACTCCTGCTCCCAATTTGATCGCCCCCCATTTACGCGCATTGGCTGCTGCCTCGGCATTGGGTTTATTGAGTTCTTTGAAAACCCGCTCGCCTTCCTTCGTGTCCTCGGGCTTGGCCACCGGCGGGCGGTCCGAGGCCCGGCTCACGACCGGCTCTTTTTTGCGTTGCAGCGAATCGTAAGTAGCGGATGGTTTCGGGGTTACCGGCACCGATTTGGCGCTTTCGGCAGAATTGAATGCGACGCGCGTCAGGAACACGATCCAATCGTTACCCGATTTGTCGGCCCGGAGTTCGGCTACCCGTGCAATAGGCGTATAGGCGGTATTGTCCTTATTGCTTTTGCCTTTGAAATGCTGGGTGTAAAAGACCTTCACAAACGGGTATTTATCGACTTTGACGTCCGAAACGACCAGGCTGGTGAATTCGATGGTGTTGGTCTCCGATTTGGTATAAAACAGATCGAAATTGCTGAGGTACTTTTCAATGGGCGTATCGAGACCTGGCGCGCTGCCTTTGTGTTTCGGATCCACATCATCCTCCACAATCACACCATCGTTGATGAAAATCTGGTCATTGCTGGGCATATAGCTGTTCATCATCAGGTAGCGGCGCTCGTAATTGCTGAGGTCTTCATTGGCAATTGCATTGAGCAGATCATTGAGACCTTTCACTTTCTCGCGCGCCAGTACGCGTATTTCGTCTGCATCCTTGCGTGTGAGCGCCTGCGCGCCCGCCTGCAAAGCGGCGCCCAGGATGCCCAGTGTAAGGAAGGCCACCCGCCATTTAAAACTGTTGTTGATTCCCGTTTTCATATTTTCAGTTGCTTTTTGAATCTAAATCAATGATCTGCACCTCTACACGGCGGTTCATGCGCCGGTTTTCCTCGCTGTCGTTGGGGCGAGCCGGAAACTTGCTGCCGACACCCACCGCCGCAATGACACCTTCGGGCACGCCTTTGCCGATGAGGTACCGCGAGATCACCCGCACGCGGTATTCCGAGAGCGTGAGGTTCAGGCCCGGGTTGCCTACATTGTCGGTATGGCCGGTAATGCGCAGGCCTTTGTTCTTGTTTTCAAGAATGTACAGCGCCACCGAGTCGAGATAGGTCCGCGATTGCAGCGGCAGCTTGTAGTCGCTTCTCGGGAAATAGAGCGTCTTGTCCGAAGCCGTAATACCTCTGGCGGCTGGCGTCTCGACGCGGGTCACTACCGGCGCCCGGCGCTCCGGTACCCGCTCGGCTACACGCAAAGTCTTCAAAGTAATGCCCTCCTTCACGGAGGCCATGGCGGTAACCAGTTCAGGCTGGCTGGATGCGGGTGCAATGCCGAATTTGTAGCTTCTGCCTGGTACGAGGTCGGCGAAATAGTGGCTTTCGTTCACCCGATTCAGGGAAATGTCGGGTTGGTCGTCGCTCCATAGCCTGCACAGCATTCCCTGCTGGGCTTGCAGGATATTGACGGACAAGATGGTCCGCTGGCGGTTCAGTTTGATAATGTAAGTCCGGGGTTCCTGGTCGGTTTTGTCGAGGATCAGGTTTCCGTTGTAAGCCTGGTAACCGCCCGATTTGACTTCAATAGCGACGATATCTTTCTCTGTAAATACGATTTCGGCTCTTGGGCGATCGGTTGTCAGCGAAAAGCAATCCTTTTTTTGTTTTTGGGTATAATAAAGGCAGACCTCCGCAGGTAGCCGCTTGTCCGACAACGCATCGCGCACCTCGATCCGCCTCACAATGGAAACGGCTTTCAGCGAATCTTTCAGTTCAAAATGCTTTTGCTCCGACTGGGCATACGGCTCGTCGCTGGTTTGTTTGCCTAGTGGCATCATGGCTAATGTGATGAAAAACGTGCCTTCGGTTTTGCCGTCGATATTCACCGGGATATGCTGTGTCTGAAACTGCGGGCATTCGATGGTGAGCTCGATGATGTGGCAAGGCATCTCTACATTGAATACCCCCAGACTGTCGGACTTGCCGAGCCGCTGTTTGCCTTGCTCGGTTTTGGCGGAGAGACCGGCAACGAGCGGTGTCGCGCCCGAAATATCGGTGATCTTGCCGGCCAGGTAACCGCATTGTGCATGCAGCGGAGCGGTCGCGGCCTGAAACAAAAGCAGGATGATGTATAGCCTGGTTTTCATTGTCCCTCGTTGGTTTCGACCCCTATATTTCCCAATAAAACTTCCCAGTTCACCGTATCCTTACCATCAATGGTTTTCTGATACGATTCGAGTTTGACGCGGATATTCTTGCGGGTAATATCCCCGTAGGCGACTTTCCCATTGGCTGAATAGCCTTCAAAAACCTGTTGTCCGGCGATCGTGCCGTAGTAATTGCCATCAGCCTCCTGTTTCAGCTCGCTCACATATTTGACCTCATTCCAGGTAATATTGATTTTGGAGTAAGGCAAAAGTTTGAGGCGGTTGAGGTATTCTTTAACCGGATATTTCTTCACCCCTTTTGCCGAACTGACGGCCACGGTGGCCTGCGGTTCGAACAGGCTTAGTGCCTGCTGTACCGCCTTGTTCTTATCTTCCGATTTCATGCTTTTATCACCGATAATGCGCAGGTAGGAGGTAAATTCATCCACCCGGCGGATGCCTTTTGCACTGTATTCTTTGTACTCGGCGTCAGTCAACACCGGTTTTAGCTGCTCTTTCGTTGGTGGTGGGACGTCTTTTTTGGCAACAGGCTGGTTTTGGGCAGGATCGGGTTCTTTTCTGACAATCTCTCTTTCCTTTTTCTCAATCTCCTTGTGTGCCAATGCCAGCAATGGTGCCACGTCGACTACATCGCGTAGGATTTCGTGACGGCCGTCACGGTAAATCACGGTAGCTACTTCCTCCTTGTTAATCGACGCCGCATTGCCTTCCATGGTGAGGTAGTTGATCACATCGTCGCTTTCATAGGAAATATTGCCGGTAATCACTGTCAGCGGAACACTTTTGACGATAATGTCCTGGCTCACGTTCCGCGGAGGAGCCTTGTAAAATGCTTCAATCTGCGTCTGGGCCTTGTTCGGGCTTTCGTTCAGCTCGGAAATCACCATAAATTGTCCGGCCGACCCGAATATGACCAGAAAGCGTTTCCTGTGGTAAACCCGCGGGATGCCGTCCGAGGCGATCCATTCCAGTTTACTGTCCATCGCACGGCTTAGTTTGGCTTGTACGGGATTGCCGTTATCGAGCCAGATCCGGTCTTGGGCAAATCCCGGGATAGCAAGCAGCATCATCAAAAAAGTAAGGAGTCTTTTCATTACCAAATCAATTTTCGTACGTAACGAGGCTAATTGTGAGCTCATTCCCCGAGGCGGCCTCCAGCCGCCATTTTCCCAGCCGTCCCTCCCCGGTCTTGAATGCGATTACCGTGTTGGCCGATTGCGCATTGACGAGGTAGCCGACTCCCGCCGTGGTTAAATCCCTGATAAGAGCCAGGTCGAGGTAGGTGATTTTGTCATATTCGACTACACCCAATGTTTTGAGCCTTAAGTTGCCTATCGACTCGAGTGTCAGCGTAGTTCCCCGGCCCGTAATAGTGAACAGATCAATGCCCACATCTGCTTTGGGATCACTCGCTACCACAATGTTGCCTTCGTCCAGATCATAGGCAAGTCCAGCGCGGTTGGATATTTTGACGGAGTTGCGCGTGGTAGCAATGGGAGGCGATAAGGTGGTTTTCACTTCCAGTATTTCGCTGTAAGCCATTCCACCGCCTTCATTCCGGGCATATAGCGCCACGTAGTAGCGTGTATCCGCGGCAAGTCCTGTTATTTTTTGGTTTTCGATTAAAACCGGTGTTTGCGCGGGCTTTTCTCCAAGTTTTACCACCTTGTCCTTCTGAACATCCAATGATGCGGTCGTACCGTACACTAATCCATATTCAAGAATACGGCCACTTTTCTTTTCCTGCCGGTCGTTTTTGCTATTCGGATTGCCGATCGTACCACTGACGGCGATCTCAGTGCGTTTGATGTCTACCACTTCCAGTTTGGACACTGGCGGAAGCGGATCGACAGGCGCAAAGAGGTTGCACGACTGAAACAGCCCAGCCGATACGAAAGCCAGCAATATAGACGGCCATTTTTTCATAGCTTTTTCTAAATAATTTACCTTACGGTTACGTGTATACGCTTATGGTTTGTCGTAGGTCAGGATGGTCACTTCCATATCGCCGCCGCTTGCGGAGCCAGGTCGGCGGTCTTCGCCGTGGGCATCGACACGCAACTTGCCGTACCTGCCCTGGTTGGTCATAAATGCGATCACCGTGCCGTTTTGCAACTGGTTTGCCATTAGATCGGTGTAGCTGCCGTTGATGAACCCGGTACTAAGGTTGGCCCGGGTGAGGTCGCTGTATTTTACCTGATCGAAGTTCACGGCACCTAAAACCGCAAACTTGGCCCCGTTCCTGGGGTAAATGCCTGGCTTGTCATTATAGGGATACCAGTTTAAGTCTTCCGAGCCCACTTGCGAGACCAACGCCCCCTGGTCCAGGTCATAAGGGTTGGAGTAATACATGGTAAACGATTTTTTGGGTGTAAAAACAGCAGGTTCGCCGAGTGAGAAGCCGGTCGTTGCATCACTGTAAATGATACCACCCAAGGTAATTGCGTAAGCACGGGCGTAATAGGTCGTTCCGGCGGATAACCCACCTACATTAACTGTGAAGCTACCTTTGGCCGCCTTGCCGTTGACTGTCGCCCGGCTGTCCTTCGTGGTAGGCTCGTTGTTGGTGGACGAATAACAAACTCCGAAAGACGAGATTTCAGCATTGCCCAAGGATAAAATATTGACGACGATATCAGCCGACACCTTGGAAGTGGTGGTTATCTTACCCAATGAAAGCTCTGCAAAAACATAATCGTCCGTTTTGAATGTTGCCACAGGTCCGTATCCGACGCCGCCGCCCTGGTTTCGGGCATAGGTGCGCACGTAATAGGTGGTGAGTACGGAGAGCCGGTTGATTTCCCGTACAAACTCAAACGGGGTCGGAGGATTGTCTTCACCTACCTTTATGACCGTCCCGGCTTCGAGCGTCGGCTGGTTTTGAGTACCCCAAACAAAGCCATATTCAAGGATTTTCCCACTTTTCTTTTCCTGGCGATCGTTTTTAGGATCGAGATTATCGATTTTTCCTCTTACTGTCGCGCCCGATGTCCACACCTGCTCTACGCTCACCTCCGATGCCGCGGGCGCCAGCGGGTCCACCGGTGCGAACATATTGCATGCCTCGATGAGGAGAGCAGTTCCTGTAAAGATTAATAAGCTGGTTAACTTTTGCATGGCGATAATCGCTGTGTTCAGCGGATTGGTTCATTCATATTTTCAGGAAGCTGCGGGCGCTGCCGGCGCGGCAGGACGCCAGTCGTTATCCCAATATTCGATCAGCTGCGGGGTTGCAACCCTCCCGCGGAAGGCAACGGTAGTATCATAGCGTGTCTGCGGAATCAGGTGGTTACGCAGGCGTGTGATCCACGGCTGTGCGTGACGCGGCGTGAGCAACCCGCCCATGCCCATCTGGTTTTCGCGTTCGGATAATGTCACGCCATAGTTGGCATCGCTGTTACCGACACCCTTGACGTGGTTCAATCCCAATGTATGGCCGAATTCGTGGTTGATGGTAGTTTGCAAAAACGACACATTATGGTTTTCCGAGCCGATGCGCGTAAGGCGGTCGTTCCAGTGAGGTTCCAGGTCATTATGGGTAAATACGCCCGTACGGTTGTGCTCCTCCACATAGGATCGGAAAGTACTTTCACGTGGGTGAATGATCCGGTAGGTCTGGTGCGCCTGAGAAGAGCTATCTACGAGCTGAATGGATAACCCGCATTGAATGGTGGCCGAATTGCGCGGAGATGTAGTGCGGGGGACATGCCAATCTCTGTTCGGATCGAGGATAAATTTATCGCTCCAGTGTCTTTGCACCACTGTTACGAACCGGTCCTTGTAACTTTCCCATTCGTGGTCATCCCATCGGTCGAGGTGGAAATGGCCGTACGTATCGTGCAGTCTGCCATTACCGGTAGCATAGGTTTCACCCATAAAAAAGCGGGTGGTCGGTTCAATGCGCACCAGGCGCACTTTGAATTGAAGGATCATCCCGAATGTTGTGTCGTCGATTGGAATAAGGCACGAATCCCACCGCCTGGCGTTTCTGAATAGATGAATGTGCATAATGTTTCAGGTTTTCGGATGGATAACTTATCGGTGCGGAGGGTCAGGTCGTTGGCCGTGCCTGCGGGCGGTAGAACCACATTTGCCCGGAGACCGTCACGCTTCCGCCGCTCATCGCGCCGGTACGGAGGTACAGGCGGTTTTGCTGTACATTTTTGCTGCCATTGACATTGCATTCATATACTTCCACTGCGCCGGAAGTGTCGACCGACATAACGATCGCCGTATGATGCGGGCGGGATTCCGTCCGCCAGGCGCCATCGGAGCTATCGAACCGGAACGTATAATTCCGAAACTGGATAATATCGCCCGCTTCGAGGTTGGCCGCTGTGATGGCGGTTCCCCAGATATAATTGTCATCCGGACCAATGTGGCCCATGATTTCCGTGGAGGTTCTGGCGCCGGCACTTTGCAGCGCGCGTTCACCCAGCGTCCAGCATTCTCCGTCACCTACCTGGCTGGCCAGGTTAGTTTGCGCGAATTGCGCGACTGCATTTCCAAGTACACTCATTGTTCGATTCAGGAAGGTGTGGATAGTTTATAAAAATGGGTGCTATTCCAATATACTTTCGGCCTGATGGACGTTCCAGATAACCTCTCCGTTGTCGTCGGTGGCGAGGTCGATCACCGAACCTTTTCCGGCCTGCCCGGAGATGATCATCCGGCTTACCGGCCGCCTTAGCAGGTTCCGGATGACGCCTTTCAGCGGCCTTACGCCATATCTAGGCGTAAAACCCTGCATGGCAATACTTTTCCTGGCTTCTGGTGTGAGGTTAAGGCTAATACCCTGTTTATCGAGCAGGTCGGTAAGGCTGCGCAAATGGATATCGAATATTTTAACCACATTATCCTCTGAGATGGGTGCGAATGGAACGATCTCGGTTAGTCGGGCCAGAAACTCGGGCCGGAAATATTTGGCCATGATCTCCATCAGGTCGGACGACTGCGGAATACCGCCTTTGCTAAACTCCTGGATAATATGCTCCTGCCCGATGTTGGAAGTAAAGAGGATCACCGCATTGGAAAAGTCACCTTCCTTGCCCAGTCTGTCGTGTAATTTGCCTTCGTCGAGAATTTGGAGGAAGAGATCAAAAACAGAGGGGTGCGCTTTTTCAATTTCATCAAAAAGAACCACTGAATAGGGTTTCTGACGGATTTTATTCACCAACAGCCCGCCTTCTTCATAACCTACATACCCCGGAGGCGCGCCGTAGAGTAAAGCGGCCGAATGCTCTTCCTTGAATTCCGACATATCGAACCGGATCAGGAAAGATTCATCATTAAAAAGAAAGTCGGCAAGCGCTTTTGCGATTTCGGTTTTGCCGGTTCCGGTTGGTCCTAACAAAAAGAACGAACCAATGGGCTGTCCGGCTTTGATGAGTCCTGAGCGCGATTCCAGAATAGCTTCACTCAATGCCTTCACGGCCTGATCCTGGCCTACCACCCTTTTCTTCAAAACTTCGTCAATTCCCAGCAGCTTGTCACGTTCGGAGCTTTGGAGTTTGCCGAGCGGTATGCCGGTTTTGTGGGAAATAATGGCGGCTACGTCGTTTTTGTCGATTGAATCGGAGCGTCGGGTGGCCAGGTCACGCAATGCTGAAAGTTTGGTACTTAATTGATTATGAATTCCCTCGGATGTTTCCAGGTCGGCATCTTCGTTTGCATCCAGCTGGCCGGTGAGCAGGGGGCTAAGCCGGTTAGGCAGCTGCCGGGCGAACCATTTGAGCTCGTGCAGCCTTTCCGCTTCATCCACGGCCATCAACACGTCGAGGTCGGTTTGCAAGGTGGCTAATTCGTTTTCAGATACTTCGTCCATTAACCGCATCGCGGCCATGGTGCGGTCGAGCAGATCGAGGGCCACATCGGGCAGGCGGCGGTCTTTGACATACCTTTTAGCGAGCTTCACGGCCTCAGCGGCGGTGCCCTCGGACACTTTCAGCCCATGGTGCGCTTCGTAAACCGGCAGCATATGCTCGATCATGCGCGTGGCAGTGGCTTCATCGGGCTCTTCTACATGGAGTATTTCGAATCGGCGGGAGAATGCTTCGTCTTTTTCGATGTACTTTCTGTATTCTTCGGGTGTGGTGGCTCCTATTAATGTAAGTTCACCGCGCGCCAGTTCGGGTTTGAGTAGCTGGGCGACTCCTGCGCCGATCGAACCTTTCGGGTCAAGCAGCATATGGATTTCGTCGATGAACAGAATCGCTTTGTCAAATCCCTTTAATTCATTTAAAATACCTTTCAGACGCTCTTCGATTTCGCCTTTGTAAGAGGCCCCTGCTACCAGCGTACCCGTATCCAGTTCCAGCAAACGAGCGTTTTGCAGCAGTTGTGGGACTTTTTTCTCCGCAATCAGTTTAGAAAAGCCCTCTACCAGCGCCGATTTGCCCACACCCGGTTCGCCGGTTAGTATCACATTGGGTTTGCTTCTGCGGCCCAATATTTCGGCCATTTGCCGGATTTCCCGGTCACGACCGATAATGTCGTCAGTTTTGCCCTCCGCTGCCCGCTGCGTTTTATCAGAAGTATATTTTTCAAGATACCCGGCTCCCTTTGCCACTGGCGTAGATTGTTTTAGACCTTGATTTTCCCCATTAGCAGTAACAGGTGGAGCATTGTGAAGGGCTAATACCTCTTTTTGAGTAATAGGAAGGGATTTCAACTGGTCGGAGGAAAATCCCACTCCGGGTTTGAGTAAAGCGGCTAATGTGCACAGCGGGTCGGTGTCGATATTGAACTGCAATGCAATGAGTTCTGCAAGTTCCAACGCGGCGGCCGCCTGATTGTCGGGCTGCGGCAGCTCCGGCACGCGTACCGATTTGGCACTTTCTTCCAGGCGTACCTCGGCCCAGTCACGTAGGTATGCAAGGTCTTTGCCTGCCATCACAAGCTCCGACGCCAGGCCCACGTCGTTATGCAGCAGGCCCATGAGTAAATGTGCGGAACCAAACCGCTCCTGCCGGTATTCGCGCGCAAGCGACTGTGCAATCGTGATCGCGTATCTGAGTGCTTCGGTTTGCATGGATCAATAGGATAGATTTGGAACGCTGTTTCTCAGGGCTGATTTTTTTGTAATGCCAATAGCCGCTCAGTCGCTTTGGCTTTCATGTCTTTGTTGGCTGTCGAAACCTGTAAACCGTCGAATATCTGTTTTGCCTGGTCGTAATACACTTTTCGGTCATTTTTGCGCAGATTTCCCTGTGTAAGCAATTGATAATAGCCTTCGGCTTCCGAATACCGCAGCCATTCCCGGTAAGTGACGGCAGTACCATTTTTGGCTGCGAGACATTCATCGAGCTGCCGTTGAATGGCGGCAATATCCCCGCCGCCTGATTTGGAACTCCTGCAATTGTCGAGGTCACGTTGCAGCGCAGCCAGTTTGGCTTGCAGCTCCTTGTCGGGGCCGCCGCCTCCGCCGCCGCCGCCGCCACCGCTACCACCTGCCGCGGCAGTCAGGAGCTGGCGCTCCATGCCTTTGATTTCCAGATCCTTCATATTGATCTGGTTACGGAGGTCATTCACCATTTGCATGTCGATGCCCTTGCTGTCCAATGTACGCCGGAGTTCCCCGATGGTTTGTCGATAAGTGACCAACGCTTCGGTCAGTTTGGCAATGCCGGTCGATAATCGCTTGTTCTGCTCGTGCGCTGCGGCGGCCGCGAGATTATTGAAATGGCTCATAATGCTGTTGACGCGGCTTTCAATGTCTACCAGCTGCGTTCGTGCTGTGGCTTTGGCCATTTCGTCGGTGGCGCTGCTGTAAACGCCATCGAGCTGGATGAGCCTGCGCGATATCTGGCTGAGTGTATCGGTATCGACCAGCATTGGGTCCTGCTCTTCAACGATTTGCCGATATCGACGGGTTTCCGAAGCGGATACCGAGTCGGGCACCCGCATGAGCAGGTACACGGCCGCGAGCGGGAACGTGAGCGACAGTACGTACATACCTACAAACCGCCCTATCGCTGTTTTTCGCTGGATTTTGTTAGTTGGCTCCATAGTTGCTACATGTGCGTGCCGTTATGTGGTTGGGTTACGTGTCGTCTGGGGGCCCAGGGTTGAAACCCTGGGTTAGGGTATCTCAGGTAGCGCCAGAGGCGCGGTACATTTTGTATCCAGGGATTTAAATCCCTGAGAACGGGACTGTGCGGGGACCGACGTGCGTATGTATTATAGAGGGCTCCACCGCGATTTTGTCTTTTCCGGCTGTACAGGCGGCTCGTGTACGGGACTTTCGATGATAAATACCTGCTGTCCTTTGCGTTTGCCGATAAATTCGAGTTGGCTCAGTTTCAGGAACAGGGCCGTCCACATACTGTAAAAACTGTCGACGACCCGCAGGCCGGGCAACATGTCATTTTGATTAAACGGCGCTTGTATCACGGCTAACAGCTGCTTTTCAATGCTTCCCGGCGAATCGTCGGCCCATTCGCCGAGGTAACCCAGTAGTTCTTCTTTCTCCCTGTCGGTAAGGCATTCCATCGCCACTCGAATGGCTTGTGCTACCTGGGTCATCGAGGTCACCATTTGCACCGGCGGCTCGAAAGGGAGTATTCGCTGGAAACTGATGTTCACCATCGTCATGGTCGTTACCAGCCCTTCTACCATCATTTGAACACTGTCGGAAAGCGTACTCTTCTGGCTTTTGGTTTTGATCTTCTGCAAGATCCGAAACGAGTACATTTCAATGTCGTTCAAATAGCCCGTCCACCGGCTGTGCCATTCGCGTAGGTTTTTGTGGCTGCGCACGGCCCGGCTCGCGGGAATGAAATCGTGCAAAACGCGCAGTTCGGAGTTGCTGTATGCCAGCTTGCCAATAATCAGCCCCGGGCCGCCCCATTGCTCTATATTGATGAGCTCGGAAGGGACCAGGCTCACGCGTGAGAGCGCCAGCGTGTAAGGGTGCCGCACCGGAATTTCCGATTCCGAAGGCGTTCCGGCGGGCTGCCTTTCGAACATCCCCACGCTGAGTACCATATATATTTCCACATTCTGCGTCATCGGGAGCCGGTATTGTTCCAGAATCCCGGCCAGCGACGTATCAAGTTTCAGGTCGTCGGTTTCTTCGACGTCGAGCAGGCTGCCGTCGGGCGTAATAGCCTGGCAGCGGTTTACTTTCACACGAATCTGATTGCCCGCATCGCCCAATACCTGTATTTCCAGCGGGTCGTTCCCGTCTTTCGGGAGCAGCAGGCCGAAGTTCAGCGGAGTGAGCAATGCGGCCCCGGCGCGTCGAACCTGATCGGTGTGGTAATGATCTGTTTCGATAAAATGCTGCCGCGAGATTTTCATCCCGTCGACCCAATTGACGGCCATGCGACGGATATCTGCCATACCAATTTGCAATTACGAGTACTACATTTTCATGGCTGCTTTCACCAGCCCTATCACCGAACGTACACCGAATTTTCTGAATAGACTTCGCCGGTAGGCTTCCACCGTGGAAATGCTCACTTGCAGCCTTTCCGCGATCTCCTTGGAGCTCATTTCGTCCATGATCAGATCCAGGATCTCCTTTTCGCGCTTTGTCAGTTCCATAATTAAAACACTTAGACAAAGTTGTTGCGGCGTGAGCGCTATTTCAATCGGCAGATACCCTGAATTTTCCTGATTTTTACCCTGATTTTACTAATGGTTTCGACTACCGTTTTTAAGGGTTTCCCATGATGAAAACCTTCAAAAAACTACACTACGCCCATGCGGACGGCTATTTTGGTGAGGCCTACCGAGTTTCTGACACCCAGTTTCTGAAAGAGGTTACGACGGTGCGTTTCGACGGTTTTGTCGCTGATACAAAGCTCGCTGGCGATCTTGTTCGTAGAGTATTCGCTGGCTACGAGCCGGAGGATTTCCACTTCCCTTTTGCTTAAAAAATCACGTGTGGAAGGCGCCGGTTCCTGGATGTATTTGTCCATGGAAGTCTCGGCGAGTTTGAGCATTACTTCCTGCCCATAGTACACTTTTCCTTCCGAAACGGCCCGTATGGCGCGTTCCCATTCATCGAGTTCGGCTTCAAAAACAATGTAGCCGCTCACGCCCGACCGCACTACCTCACGGACCGATTCGGCCGATGGGCTGGGGGCGAGCAACAGGAATTTCAGTTTGGGGTAGAGTTTTCTGATCTTTAAAATCTGGTCTGCCGTCTTCTCGGCGTGATGGGCGAATACAACTACGATATCAATTTCTTTCAGGTAGGGTAACTGGGTGATTTGTTCAAGATTGTTACACTTACCAACCAGCTCAATGTAAGACCTCCTCCTCAGCCATTCTGCAACCGCCTCGCACTCTAATGGATGCGGATGAACGAGGCATGCGTGTGTAATAGAATGTTCCATACTTGTCGGGGTTGAGTATCATAATTTAATACATCAAAAGTAATTCTAAGCGACAGATCCGGTCAATACGGGAAAGTACAGGA
>DATMSL010000209.1:0-1697 GCA_035565435.1 Dyadobacter sp.
ACTTACTGGTATGCTGGTGCTCGAAGTATCCGCCGACCCAAATCCACGGAAAAAGCCGGACGACCGGCTGTACCTGGTTTGAAAACGACTCGTTCCGGCCGTTGCCATCGGCCGCAAGGTGGTTTTTGGAGTAGCCATAACGCCCCTGGTAGAAAAGCGTAAATTTCGGAGCGGTAAGGTTGTAGGAGAAATTGCTGAAATTCTCGGAGTAATAGAATGCTGCGGGCTGCTGCCGGTCCTTACGTTCGGCTTTGGAATAGAACAGAAAAAAGCGGTTACGCTGATCAGGCTGAAAGGAAATGTAGCCGATGTAGCTGCGGTCTTTGGGTGAAACGCTGTACAAGTTGGCGTCGAGGCTCGGGTTTACGTCGGAAAAGTTATTGCTGGCTCCGATGGTCAGTTTACGGGTATATTGAAACCGATATTATTGTTGAATAGCCGGCTGTTGTTGTAAAAACCATAGAAATGCTTGCCCGCGTAGATGACGTTACTCGTAACACTGATCCACTTTTTGGCTAACTGGAGGCGTAAAAATGCCGCGTAATCGGTTTTGCCGATCGCATGGCCGGCGCTCACTTCGCTTTCCATGTTGAATTCTTTCGTGTGCAGGTTCGCCGCCAGGCCCGCCAGGTTCGACCAGAAACGCCGGTCATGGAAAAACACATTTTTAGAAGCATAATGCACCCCGACATTGGCCGACTCATTGAATTTGTATAAAAGCTTGCCTCCAAATGAATCTTTCTGATTCATGAAAAACCGGGCTTTCTGGTAAAACACGGTGTAAGCCACTTTCTTAAACTGTTGTTCTACCCGCAGCCCGCGCCCGAAACGGCCGAATTCCATCAGGTTGTTGAGCTGCAAAACATAGTCGCCCGCGGAGACGAACAGGCGTTTGCGCCAGGCGTAATCGACGGAATACTGGTCGTAGGTACCCACAGCGGGGAATACGAACTGGTTGGGACCGCGGACGGTAAAATCGAGGTAATGGCGCTCTTTTTGGTCGATGAAACCCTTGCCGGTGGCCTGATACTGGTAAGCGGTAACCTGCCTGCCGCCGTAGCGATACGACAAATATCCGCCGCCTACTTCCACCGGGAAGCGGAAGTAGCGGTCGATCTTTCTGACTTTGGAGGAAAAAACGGGTATGGTTGTGACGGAATAGACCGGCTCCGCGGTACCGGTCATCATCACCGAAAGGTTCGACGACGCTTGCCAGGCATTGTTGTCGGTTACCGGAATGACTTGCGAGACGGTCACGTGGGTACTGGCCCCGGGTTCGAGGGTAAGGCTGTCGGGCACCTGCTCGACCTTGCCGTGGTCGGATTTCAAATGGAATTTTTCGGCATTATTACCCGCATTACGGATCATATAAGTAAGCCGGAGTGTGTCTCCTTCGCGGACAAATTCGGGTTGCGTCACCACAAAGAGCTCGATGTTACGGATTTGACCGATGGTGAGCGGTACTTGTGTGACGACTTCCTGCCCATTTGTGCGAACGAAGAATTTTACGAGATAATCGCCCGAAGCACAGCCTGCCGGCGTACCTATTACATAAAAATAACGTACCCGTTGGTCGCCGGCGGTCCTTACCGGACGTCGCTGGGAAAGAAGCCGCCATTTTTTTGGCAACTGAACTTCTTCCCGCAGCGAATCAGGTAGGGGTGAGGTAGATTTTACGTCAAAAAACAAAGTAATAT
>DATMSL010000210.1:0-2344 GCA_035565435.1 Dyadobacter sp.
CTGCCCCTTATTGTTATGGAGCGCGGCCGATACCGCTGAGGTTAAGTTAGTAGAAGATTTGAAGAGCATGGCTAACGGATTTAATTACAGTTGAATGTCGGGGATAGCTATCTGCCGGGGCTGTCTGCCCGGGGCTGGAAGCTATCTTGTTCGACAAATTTGTACTCGAAATCGTTGAAATGGGTACGAAAAATGTCTGATCTGGACTTTTTATTATTTAAAGCGTGCATTTCAAATCGTGAACCGTATTGGCGGATTAACCCATTTTGGTGATAAAGGCCTTGATATTATCGCGGTAACCACGTGTCCATTTCACTTTTTCACCGGTGGATAAATGGATGATGTACTCCCCGTTGAAGTAAGTTTCGAGCTCGGAAATGAAGTTCATGTTGACGATGTTCGACCGTCCCACGCGGATCATGATCGATGGATCGAGGCGGTTTTCGAGGCTGCCGAGGCTTTCGTAAACCGTGTAAACCCTCTTTTGGGCAGTGTAGACGGATATGTAATTGCCATCCGCCGAGAAATGCGTGATATCGTCCGTTTTTACCAGATACATTTTGCCGGCTTCTTTCACCAGCAACCGTTGCAGGTAGTTTTCCTCTTTTTCTTTCTGGTCGCGCAGGAGGCTGTTAACCAGTTCCTCGATCCGCGGCTGCGATTTTTGGCTAAGCCGCTCTTTCAACCGCCCAAGCGACTGGTGGAAGCGGATCTCGTCGAAAGGTTTCAGCAAATAGTCAATTGCATTCACCTCGAATGCACGCAACGCATATTGGTCGAATGCGGTGGTGAACACGACAAAAGGCTGGTGATGCGGCCAGACCTCGCGCAGCACCTCGAATCCGTCGAGCTCGGGCATTTGAATGTCCAGAAAAATGACGTCGGGCCGGTGTTGCAGTATTTTCACCACCGCTTCCGGACCATTGGCGGCCTCGTCGGTGATTTCAATGGAATGATCGTGCTGTACAAATGTCCTGATTACGTCCCTGGCCAGCACTTCGTCGTCAATGATCAGGCAGCGGTGTTTCATAGTTTTTTCTGGGGTATTTAATAATCGTTGTTGTGGCCTACGGTCCACGGTCGGCGGTCAAAGAAGAGCGTTACCGATGTCCCTCCACCCACCGGCTGCTCAAATTCCAGCCGGGCGCTTGCGCCGTAGGCTTGTTGAAGCCTTAGTCGTGTGTTTTGTAAGCCCAGTCCCATGCCTTTTGACGGTTTCTTTGACGTAGCGCCAATGCCGTTGTCGTAAACCGTAACTTGCATGCCCGACGGGTTCACGGTGCTGGCAATGCGGATGAGCGCATTGGTGGTCATATCGGAAATACCATGGGTAATGGAATTTTCCACGATCGGTTGCAGGATGAGCTGCGGCACCGGGTAAAGTTCCGACACCGGATCGATGTGGTATTCTACTTTCAGACGGTCCTGAAAACGGATTTGCTGGATGTCGAGGTATTGCCGGGTGAGTTGCAGTTCCTCTTGTAAGGGAATGAAATCGGCCGACTGATTTACGAGCACCGCGCGCAGCAGGTCGCTCAGAGTGGTGATCATGAGCGTTGCTTTACGGATGTCGTTTTTGACCATCAGACTTACCACGCTATGCAGCGTATTGAAAAGGAAATGCGGATTAAGCTGCATTTTGAGCGATTGCAACTGCGCATTCGCCAGTTGCCCGCGCAGCTGCTCGTTGTGAAGCTCGGTTTCGAAATTCTGTTGTTTCAGTTCCTGGTACCGGTAAATGTAGGATACCTTGTTGAATCCGACGACGAGCAGCAGGTATTGGCCGAAACTTGCGGTATAGGCGATGAAAAATGAAAACAGGTAGTTTTCCAGCGGCACCGATTTGCCCACCGCGCGGTACATGAGCGGGTTGGTAATATAGTAATGCAGGATGTTGATGAAGATGTTGAGAAAAGTAACGATGGCCAGATGGACCAGGATCGGTTTGAGGATGGAAGAACTTTCACGGACCTTGAATGCGATAGGGACTTTGATGGCCGCGTACAGCACAAGCGGGCTGGTGGACCACCAGAACAGTCCGTCGAGCAGCCATATAAACATTTCGTGGGGCTGCATCACCACCCCTTCCTTTAAAAGCCAAAGCATCATAAGCTGACCGAACGTTATCACCGCGAAAATGCCCCAATAGCAGAAGGAATACCACCAGAACTGCCCGACGGACAGCGGGAGCCTGGATTGTTCCAACATACGTTTTAAAAAGGTCATGACAGGATGGATGATCGGAAAACCATAAGGGGGATTTCAGGGTAAATCTAACGTTTCGCCGTGCGGCAAGTTGCCCGCATTTACGCAAAGCGGACGAATCATTATCCGAATTACATTG
>DATMSL010000211.1:0-15777 GCA_035565435.1 Dyadobacter sp.
CGTAGCCGGTTTCATCACTCAGTTCGTGTGTAAACGCGACCTGGTCTTTACCCTTCGTCACCGACCATTTACCCGGATTTTTGACCGCATAATTGGTTGCGAAAGAGTACTTTTTATCGTCGGGTTTGGTCAGAACACCCACACCGATCTTGACAAACTGCTCCCCCGGCTTTGCTTCATCGAAATTCAGCGGCGTGAATTCCTCGACAGGCCCCATGATTGCATCATGTAACTTGGGATCGTAAGGCGCCTGGTTCCACGCTCCGAAATAGGTATGCCCTTTATATTCCAGACTCGGTACCACACCAGCCCAATCGAAGCGTACGCCTCGGTAATATCCTTCGTTTCCATCAGGCAAATACAGTTTTGCCTTGATTACCCCGTTTGAAATATCGGTCTGCGGAAATTCCGCAATAGTAAATGCAGTGATAGCGAGGCATATCAATGCAGAAAACAGGAAAATGCTCTTTTTCATTTGAATAGAATGGGTTAGGAAGAAAAGTCTGGTCGGATAAAACCTGCTATAAATAAAGGCAGTAAGATAAAAATGCGATATCACATTTTCACCTTACTGCCTTACAATTTGCATGATTTAATGCCTACGAAATGCCTTTGAAAGCCTCCTCATTAATAAAAGGCTGGTTCCTCAGGCGCTGCTTGGTGGCTTTGTAAAACGCATTGGCCACCGCTCCTCCGGCAGGCGGCAATGCGGGCTCACCCAGGCCGGTGGGAGAAATGCCGTTGTCCACGAAATGGACGTCGACCTCGGGTATCTCGTTCATACGAATCAAACGGAAGCCATTGAAATTGCTCTGGTCCGGAGTACCCGCTTTGAAAGTCATATTCCCGAACATCGCGTGGCCGACGCCGTCGACAACCCCGCCGCGTACCTGCTGCAATGAGCCGCTTTTGTTGATCACAATACCGCAGTCGACGGCCGCAATGATGTTTTTCAACGCCGGCTTACCTTTTTCAACTACTACTTCACCCACCTGCGCCACGTATGACCTGTGCGAGAAGTAAACGCTGAAACCCTGGTAAACGCCTTTTTTCTTACCCCAGTTGCTTTTCTCTGCCGCCAGTTTAATCACCGCGATCATTCGGTCGACATCGTATTTCACTTCACCGGCCGGTGATTTTTTCGCTTTTTCCAAAAGGGCGAGGCGGAACTGCACCGGGTCCTTACCTGCTGCCTCAGCCACTTCGTCGATAAATGACTGCTCGGCATAAGCTAGGAAGTTGGTAATCGGCGCACGCCACGGGCCGGTGGTAATGGCCGATTTATGTTCCACCGAATCGATCAGCAGGTTATCTACTGAACCGGATGGAAAATTATCCTCACGGGTAGGATTACCTGAGTTAATGCCCACGCCGCGCAGCTTGTAGCCGATCATTTCACCATTTTTGTCCAATGCAGCTTCAAACCGATACCGCACCGCCGGGCGGTAGGTCCCACCGGTCATGTCGTCTTCGCGTGTCCATATCACCTTCACCGGTGCTTTCACCAGTTTGGATACATGTACTGCCTCGATGGCGAAGTCTGCCGAAAGCCGGCGTCCGAAACCGCCTCCCTGTCTCGTGATTTCCACGCTGATTTTGTCAATCGGGAAGCCGGTAATTTTTGCCGCTGCTTCACGCGCGCGGTCGGGCGTTTGCGTCGGGCCTACGAGCTCCACGCCATCCTCGCGTACGTGTGCGAAAAAGTTCATGGGTTCCAGCGGGCTGTGAGGCAGGAATGGACATTGATATTCCGCTTTAATCACTTTCGCAGCGCCCTTGAATGCCGCTTCCACGTCTCCATTCTTCCTACGGATGGTAGCTTCGCCATTGTCCATCAGGTTGGAGAAAATGCGGTTATGATCATCCGAACTTTCGAGATCCGCTGCTTTTTCGTATTCGATTTTGAGTGCTTCGCGTGCCTTTTTGCATTGCCAGGTCGATTTACCAACCACGGCGACGCTGTTTTCGAAAGTAACGACGTCTACAATGCCGGGCATGGCCTTGGCGGCTGCGGAATCAACGGATTTCAGCTTAAAACCAAATGCCTTAGGACGCTGGATAATGGCGAAAAGCATTCCCTCGCGGTAAAAATCCAGCCCGAAAAGCGGTTTACCTGTCGCGATATTCTTGTTATCGACATTTCTGACCGATTGCCCGATCAGTTTGAATGTCTTTTCATCTTTCAGCTTAATGTCCGTCGGAGCCGTGAGCTTACCAGCTGCCTCCGCAAATTCTCCATAACTGGCCGATTTACCAGAGGCTTTGTGGAACAACTTGCTATCCGCAGTAGTGATTTCGGAAGCGGGTACGCCCCATTTGGCCGCTGCTGCATTCACCAGCAAATGCCGTGCTGTCGCCCCCGCCTTACGCAAGCGCTCCCATGAATGCGGAACGGCTCCGCTGCCGCCCGTTACCTGGCGCTCGAACGCCGCATTGTCCAGTTTGCCCTGCACCGTTTCCACCAGTTTCCAGTCGGCGTCCAGCTCTTCGGCTACCACCATAGGAAATGCGGTCTTGATACCTTGCCCTATTTCGGGGTTTGGAGAAACAATGGTTATAATGTTATCCGAACCGATGGATAAGTAGCTGTTGAACTTTACCGATCCCGCAGCGATTTGCTTCGCATCTACCACAACGGGTGCCGCGGTCGTGTCCGACCAGTTGAATCCCAGGAACAAACCGCCACCGGCCGCTGTCGCGAGCTTCATGAAGTCGCGACGCGATGTCTGATTTAACGTGCTCATGGTTAGTTGGTTTTAGAAGCTGCAACTTTCACGGCCTCGCGAATACGGTGGTAGGTTCCGCAGCGGCACAGATTGCCGCTCATCGCACCTACGATCTCCTCCTCGGTTGGTTTGGGCTTTTCCTTGAGGAATGCCGCGGCCGTCATAATCTGGCCAGCCTGGCAATATCCGCATTGCGCCACATCCACTTCGTCCCACGCTTTCTGAACCGGGTGATCTCCTTTTTCCGACAACCCTTCGATCGTGGTCACCTTTGCTTTGCCCACTGCCGACACCGGCAATACACAGGAGCGGACGGCTTTGCCATCCAGGTGAACGGTACAGGCGCCGCATTGCGCGATCCCGCACCCATACTTGGTGCCTACAAGGCCCAGATTATCGCGCAACACCCACAGCAGCGGGGTATCGCCCTCCACGTCTGCGTTGTATGCGCGGTTGTTGATTGAAAGTTTGAATAATGCCATGGTGATTAAGAGTTTGCCAAAAGTTACAAAAAATCACAAAGGGAGCCAAACTACTTATTCGCGAAGTAGCTGATTGATAGCGATATAGCCATTCTTACGTTTCGCTCTTCGGGTCTACTGAACTGATCCCGAAGGGAAGGCTTGCGTACTGTCAGGGGCGTTTCGAATGGATAGTTGCCATCAAAATCAGCCTTTTTACCCGGGACAACAACAGTTAGAATGCATTTATGTGTCCATGCAAGCGATAGGCATTTTACATTATCATTCCATTTGGTTACTTAGTATCGTATTTAGCAACCTCCTTATATGCATATGCGCTTTTTTTACATTGTCCTGGTAATGCTCCTTTCGCCGCGCACATTCGCGCAACAACGGCCAGTCAGTTGCGGGACTTCCGACGAAAATCTGCCAAGAGAGATACTTGACAGAATGGCCCGACTCCCCGAACTCCTGGAAAGCCAACGTAACCGGACTTCCGCCGGCGAAATGCGTATTTGTCGCGTCGGGATTGAAATCGATTACCAAACATATCTCCAATTTGACGGCGACACCAATCTGATAACCCGCAAAGTGTACCAGGATATCGCAAAGGTTTCGGAAGTGTACGAAAAAGAAATCAACACACGCGTCGTCGTGGCGGGCATCCGCTTTTGGAAAGACGCCAACACAGACCCTTTTCGGGTCACAGACAACACTTACAGCCTCATTAGCATACTACTCAATCTCCCTGTACCTGATTTCGAATCCGACAAACGGATCTATTTGTATACTAAGCAACTGAGCGGACCTGGCGGAATCGCCTATCTCGGCGGCAATTTCAATATATCGGCGCTGGGCATACCAGAACTGATCATGCACGAGCTCGGGCACAATTTCGGTTCGCCACATACCCACAATTGCGCCTGGCCGGGAGGGCCGATAGATTTCTGCGCCGGCGTTGAGGGCAATTGCTATGACGGGGTGCAGGACGGCCGGAACAGAACCATTGGAACGATCATGAGCTATTGTGCAATTTCCACAACTTTCCATCCTCACTGCCAGGCATTGATGAAAAACTATGCCGAAAACGCATTGATTAAAATCGCCGCTGCGCCGGCTATTCCGCAGCTCAATCCACGCAGCAGCCTTACACCGGGTGATTTTTATGTCTGGAAGGTTATCCCGGCCGCACTTTCCTACGAAGTTTTGACCGCCACCAGCCCTGATTTTTCAGATGCACAGACGAGTTCCACAGCCTTCAATGGTATTTCGCTGACCAACTTGCCGTCTGGAGTTTCGCGGTATATCAAAGTACAAGCGATAAATACGTTCGGTGTTTCCGGCTGGTCGGAAGTTGCCGTGCTGCAGACTACTCAACCGGACCTGGCCAGGCCTGTTCTGAACGCTTTTCCCGAAGCAAAATCCATTTTTGAAAGCGGAAGTCCCGTAACGCTCACTTATCAGGCAGTACCGGGAGCTACCTCCTACGAAATTCAGCTGACTGCCCATATTGATCCCAATTTCTTCTATCCTATCGCGACACTCAACTCAACCACACTTAGCGCTGAATTTCGCAGCGATTATTCAGGGCTATTCCGGTGGCGGGTGCGCGCAGTAAAAGGTGATATGAAAGGGAGATGGTCCGAGATCGACAACTTCTCCGTCAACCCAAAGGTTGGTTCGCAGTTTTTTATTCCCACTGAAAATCTCAACGCTCTGCCGACCAGCTTCCCTTTCGCCTATTATACCACTGCTTTTAATTCGAAGTCAGCCATCTCAATTTCGAGAAATAGCAATTTTTCGGATTGTATTTACCAAAAAGAATTCACTTCCTTCTGGGGTGCTATGGACATGATTTCCAACCTGCCATCTAACACCGACCTATATGTACGTGTGGAAGAATGGAATGAGGATGAGCAAAACTATCCCAAAAGAAAGATCGCCGATTATTCTTTCAAAATTAAGACCAGCTCGGACCCACCGCTCGGCAATTTGACGTTTATATCCGGCATCGACGCCAACGTTTTCAATGTAAGCCGTCCGAAAATCGCCGTCACCAACAAGAGCGTCTGGCTCGAATCTCCCTCTTACGGCCTTGTGCGATTGGATAAATACAGTAATGCATTTGAGATCTACGATCGCGATAATACCGAGGGACTGATCAGCAACACCTATATTAGCAAACCGCTTCTTACCGACGCCAATGGTCACATCAATGTGCTTAGTCTTGCAAGCAATGGATCAATGCGACGCGTGGTGCTACCCTCCGAGGCACCGGGCGACGATGTGCAGATCAGCAAAATATCTTTTCCGGGAGATATTGAGGGTTATAGCCCCGCCCATGGTTTGTATTGGAACAGCAGTGGCATTTACCGCCTGTCTTACGAATCGCTGAACGCTATAAAGCTCCCCGGAACTGACCGGCGTTTTGCCCAGGTAGCTGTCGCCGGCAACAAAGTATGGGTGTTACAAAACGACAATTATGGTGGAGGCGAAGTGATCGTCCTGGACGCTGCTTCCGGGCATGAACTGGAAAGGTTCAGCAACGGCAACTATCCCGACCTGCTATACTACATAGATCAAATGGTCGTCAACGATGCGGGACAGATCCTTTTAAGACAATACGACCCTGCCGTTAGGAGTTACCGTGTAGCACTTTGGGCCAACGGGAAATGGTCGGCTTACACCGAATTTGACAGCGCGTTTTCCGGCAGTGTACAGTCCATAGCCGTGTCTTTGAGAGGTGAGTTTTATCTGCTTACCAAACGGACAGGACATGGTATTTACCGGTATGCGGATGGACAATGGAAAGAGATCGCCGACATTCGCCTCAACAATATAGCAGACAACCTTGTCCCCGACGATCATGACAACATCTGGCTTACAGGCGAATATGGCCTCATACGCGTGAATACTGCTCAGTTCGATCTCACGTCTATCGACAAGACCGATCATTGTCAAGGCGACACACTGACGGCCATCGTCAACGTCAGTGGCAACATCAATACGCAGAAGCCGTTTTCAGCGATCTTCACAAAAAACACAGGTGAAAGTGTTCAAGTAACCGGGTTGAATTTACAAGGGAGTCTACTGCTTGTCAAGATTCCCGACGGTTTGAGTGGCTCGGGCATATCACTGCAATTAAAAAGCACTGAGCCGGAAATACTGACACCCAGCAAGCGCCAGCTGAATGTCCACGAGCTCCCCACAGCAACCATTCTGGTGGATAAAACAGTGCTGATTCCTGATAAAGATACAGCCGCAGTCGGGATCACACTTACGGGCGAGAGTCCATGGTCGTTTAAGCTCTGGAACAATACACAGGTGACGTCTGAAACAGCCGTTTATTCGACAAGTTTCGTCCTGACACAACCTAATGACTTCGAACTGAAGATAAGCGAGCTTTCGGACAAGTATTGCACAATACAAATGGTGAAAAACTCGGTAAAGATCACTCCTAATATAGTGGCAGGTAACACCGAACCCGCATTACCTGCGATCAGCATTTATCCGAACCCTGTCAGTAATCGCATTCTGGTACATTTCGAGCAACAGGCTGCCCAGGCATCGCATTACTTTATATCGGATCTCCAGGGCAGTCTGATAGATTCGTTGAAAACGACGCAGAAGCTTACCGAATGGGATATCAGCAACCTCAATGCAGGGAGCTATATCTTATGGACCGTCCAAAAGGGTATTAAACGGTCCTGGAAAATTGTCAAGAACTAATTAAGCCTCGCCTCCCGGTCCGCCAAAACTGATCGGGAAATTGAATGTAGGCTCGCTATCCTGTGAATTCTGAATGGGGCCATACTGATCTTCGTACTTCTGGATATTGTCGCGCAATGCGGCTACGAGGCGCTTTGCGTGCTCGGGCGTTACGATAATGCGTGCCTTTACCTTCGCGCGCGGAACGCCAGGCATGAGGCGGATGAAGTCAAGAATAAATTCGCTGTTGGAATGGGCAATCATCGCCAGGTTGGAATACACACCTTCTGCCATTTCTTCCGACAGCTCCACATTAATCTGTTGTTCGTTCTCCTTGTTTTCTTCTTTCATTGGTTTTAAATAGCTACGCTATCGAATTTACTGGGGAAATTACTAAAAATACCGGGCTTGGAAAAGCCCGGCGTAGAAGGCCGGGCTTGGGAAGCCCCGCTTGGAAAGCAAAGAGCCGGTCCCGCTAATGCAGGCCGGCTCTTTGTTTACTCATATTCAGCTGGATTACGCCAACTCTTTTTTCTTGCGTGATTGTCTCTCGCGAGAATCAGACAGCGCATCGTACTCTTCTTTCGATCCGACGATCAGGTTTTCGTATACACGCATACCTGTACCGGCCGGGATCAGGTGACCTACGATCACGTTCTCCTTTAAGCCTTTCAGTTCATCGCGTTTTCCACGAACAGCCGCTTCGCTCAGTACTTTAGTTGTTTCCTGGAATGAAGCCGCAGAAACAAAGCTTTCAGTACCCAAAGAAGCTTGTGTAATACCCATCAACGTTGGTCTTGCAACCGCAGCCTGTGCATCACGAGCTGTAACCAGTTTCAGGTCACGACGTTTCAAGCTCGAATTTTCATCGCGCAAACGACGTACTGAAATGATCATACCCGGTTTCAGTGTTTCGGAGCTACCAGAGTCTTCAACCACTTTCATATCCAGGATCTTGTCGTTTTCCTCGCGGAATACCACGCGGTCAACCGCCTGCATTTCGAGGAAGTTGGTGTCACCAGCGTCCAGGATATCCACTTTCTGCATCATTTGGCGTACGATACACTCGATGTGCTTATCGTTGATTTTCACACCTTGCAGACGGTATACTTCCTGAATCTCGTTCACGAGGTACTCCTGAACCGCGGTTGGTCCTTTGATAGAAAGAATATCCGCAGGGGTAATAGCACCGTCGGAAAGCGGGTCACCGGCTCTTACGAAGTCACCATCCTGAACGAGGATGTGTTTCGAAAGAGGTACCATGTAACGGCGTTGTGTTCCGTCTTTCGATTCGATATGGATTTCACGGTTACCGCGTTTTACGCCACCGTAAGATACCACACCGTCGATTTCAGAAACCGTTGCAGGGTTAGACGGGTTACGTGCTTCGAACAATTCGGTCACACGTGGCAGACCTCCCGTAATATCGCGTGTTTTACCAACAACACGTGGGATTTTCGCCAGCGGCTGACCAGCCTTGATGCTCGCACCAGCTTTCACAACCAGACGTGCTCCAACAGGAAGGTTATAGCCTTTTTCAGTCTGATCTTTCAACAAGGTAGACTTACCTTTCACCACGATAGCCGGGTTTTTGGTTTTGTCACGTGTTTCAATGATCACCGACTCCTGGAAGCCTGTTTGTTCGTCAAATTCTTCACGGAACGTGATACCTTCTTCGATCGCGTCGAAAGATACAGTTCCTGTGAATTCAGAAAGGATTACCGCGTGATAAGGGTCCCAGGTACAAAGTTCCTGTCCTTTGAATACGGTATCACCTTCTTTCACTTGCAAATGCGCACCGTAAGGCACGTTGTTCGAGATCAGCAGTTGTTTCGTTTCAGGGTGAACGATTTTCACCTCACCTGAACGGCCCATTACTACTGTTACTTCGTCGCCTTCTGAGTTAACAGATTGTACCAAACGAAGATCTTCGAATTGGATTAAACCGTCGAATTTCGCTTTGATGTTGGCTTCAACAGAGATGTTGGAAGCCGTACCACCCACGTGGAATGTACGGAGTGTCAGCTGTGTACCCGGCTCACCGATTGACTGGGAAGCGATTACACCAACCGCCTCACCGATGTTCACCATCTGGGCAGACGCCAAGCTACGTCCGTAGCACTTCGCACAAACACCGTCACGGGTTTCGCAAGTCAGTACCGAACGGATTTCGATCGTTTCAATGCTGGTTTCGTCAATGTAAGCAGCAATTTCCTCGGTGATTTCCTGTCCTGATGTAAGGATCAATTCGTTGGTCAACGGATCGAACACATCATGAACGCTCACACGGCCGAGGATACGCTCTGATAATGGTTCCACGATATCCTCATTGTCTTTCAATGCAGAGATCGCGATACCACGGAGCGAGCCGCAGTCTTCTTCTACTACTACCACGTCTTGTGCAACGTCGTGCAAACGACGGGTCAGGTAACCCGCATCCGCAGTTTTCAACGCTGTATCGGCAAGACCTTTACGCGCACCGTGGGTAGAGATAAAGTATTCCAAAACGTCGAGACCTTCTTTAAAGTTAGAAAGAATCGGGTTTTCGATGATTTCACCGGCACCACCAGCGATGTTTTTCTGAGGCTTAGCCATAAGACCCCTCATACCACCCAACTGACGGATCTGCTCGCGAGAACCGCGGGCTCCGGAGTGCATCATCATATAAATTGAGTTGAATCCGCCTTTGTCTGATTCCAGTTGCTTCATCAACGTTTCTGTAATGCGTGAGTTAACGCGCGTCCAGATATCGATCACCTGGTTGTAACGTTCGTTCTCGGTGATAAGACCCATCAGGTAGTTGTTCCAGACGTTTTCAACATCGCCTTTCGCCTGCTCGATGAGTTTTTCTTTTTCACTTGGAACCATTACATCGTCCAATCCCATTGACAAACCGCCTTTGAAGGCCATTTGGAAACCAAGTTCTTTGATTTCGTCAAGGAATTGAGCCGTACGGGCCACACCAGCCTGTTTGAATACCAAACCGATGATCTGCTGAAGTTTTTTCTTGGTCAACAATTCGTTGATATAACCCACTTCCTCAGGAACAGCCTGGTTGAACAGGAGACGACCTGCAACGGTGTCGATCAGCTTAATTTCAAATGTACCGTCCTCGTTACGAACGCGAACGCGGCATTTGATATTCGCATGTTTCGAAAGCTTGCCTTCGTTGATCGCGATAATAACTTCATCCGGACCGTAGAAGATTTTGCCTTCACCCTGAATAGGATACTGCTCGGTGCTTACGCGACCTTTTGTCACATAATACAGACCCAAAACCATGTCCTGAGATGGTACCGTGATCGGCGCACCGTTGGCAGGGTTAAGAATGTTATGCGAAGAAAGCATCAGCATCGAAGCTTCCAATACTGCTTCCTGGCCCAGTGGTACGTGTACCGCCATCTGGTCACCGTCAAAGTCAGCGTTGAATGCCGTACACACCAATGGGTGAAGCTGGATCGCCTTACCTTCGATCAGTTTAGGCTGGAATGCCTGGATACCCAAACGGTGAAGTGTCGGAGCACGGTTAAGCAATACCGGGTGACCTTTCAGCACGTTTTCAAGAATATCCCAGATCACAGGATCCTTGCGGTCTACGATCTTCTTCGCTGATTTTACAGTTTTAACAATACCGCGCTCAATGAGCTTGCGGATAATGAACGGCTTGAAAAGCTCGGCAGCCATGTCTTTCGGCAGACCGCATTCGTGCAGTTTCAATTCAGGACCTACCACGATAACCGAACGACCAGAGTAGTCGACACGCTTACCGAGCAAGTTCTGACGGAAACGGCCTTGCTTACCTTTCAGCATGTCTGAAAGTGATTTCAAAGCACGGTTACCTTCTGAACGTACCGCATTCACTTTACGGCTGTTGTCGAAAAGGGAGTCAACCGCTTCCTGCAACATCCGTTTTTCGTTACGCAGGATCACCTCAGGTGCCTTGATCTCGATGAGACGTTTCAGACGGTTGTTACGGATAATTACACGACGGTAAAGGTCGTTCAAATCCGAAGTCGCGAAACGGCCACCATCCAGAGGTACCAATGGACGCAATTCTGGTGGAATAACCGGTACCATTTTGATCACCATCCATTCAGGGCGGTTTTCGATACGGGTATTCGCATCACGGAATGCTTCTACCACTTTCAAACGTTTCAAAGCTTCCGCTTTACGTTGCTGAGAAGTGTCGGTAGCAGCCTGGTGACGGAGCTCGTAAGAAAGTTCGTCGAGTTTAATGCGGCTCAACAGCATTTCCAATGCATCGGCACCCATTTTCGCGATGAATTTGTTGGGATCCGTGTCAGGAAGCAACTGGTTCTCGCGTGGGAGCTTGTCGATGATATCGAGGTATTCATCTTCGGTCAGGAAGTCGAGGTAGCCAACGCCGTCCTCTTCTTTGATACCTGGCTGAACTACCGCGTACCGTTCGTAATAAATGATCTGGTCGAGTTTCTTGGTAGAAAGCCCCAGCAGGTAACCGATTTTGTTCGGCAAGCTGCGGAAGTACCAGATATGTGCAACAGGAACCACCAATTCAATGTGCCCCATGCGCTCGCGGCGAACCTTTTTCTCGGTTACCTCTACACCGCAACGGTCGCAGATGATTCCTTTATAACGAATGCGCTTGTATTTCCCGCAGTGACATTCCCAGTCTTTTACAGGACCGAAAATGCGCTCGCAGAACAGACCGCCCATCTCCGGCTTGTAGGTCCGGTAGTTGATGGTTTCAGGCTGGGTTACTTCACCGAAGGAGCTTTCTAGGATAGACTCCGGTGACGCCAGACTGATCGTCATTCTGGAAAAGTCGCTGTTTAATTTTTTATTCTTTTTGAAAGACATAATAAAGAGTCGTTTGTCTGTTAGTCGAAACTAATTCAATTGCTTTTTTTAAGCAGCGCACTTTTCAATGCGCTGCTTACGACTAGAAATTAGTCCAGTGTAATCTCCAATGCTAGTCCGCGAAGCTCGTGAACAAGTACGTTGAATGACTCTGGGATATTTGGTTTCGGAAGGTTTTCACCTTTCACGATCGCTTCGTACGCTTTGGCACGACCCACTACATCATCGGATTTCACCGTAAGGATCTCCTGAAGAATGTGCGATGCACCGAACGCTTCAAGCGCCCACACTTCCATTTCGCCGAAACGCTGTCCACCGAACTGCGCTTTACCACCCAATGGTTGCTGGGTAATGAGCGAGTATGGCCCGATAGAACGCGCGTGCATTTTATCGTCAACCAAGTGGCCCAGTTTCATCATGTACATCAGACCGACTGTTACCGGCTGATCGAACTGCTCTCCTGTGAGACCATTGTACAGATAAGTACGCCCCCATGCCGGCAGACCCGCCTCTTTCAATTCAGCAGCTACTTCCGCTTCTGTTGCACCATCGAAGATCGGTGTCGCGTAACGACGGCCGAGTTTCAGACCAGCCCATGCCAGAATCGTTTCGTAAATCTGACCGATGTTCATACGTGAAGGTACCCCAAGCGGGTTCAACACGATGTTTACCGGAGTACCGTCTTCGAGGAATGGCATATCTTCGTCACGTACGATACGGGCAACAACCCCTTTGTTACCGTGACGACCCGCCATTTTATCACCCACTTTCAGCTTGCGCTTCTTAGCGATGTAAACTTTGGCCAGTTTCACGATACCGGCAGGCAATTCATCACCTACTTCCAGTGCGAAACGATCGCGTTTGAAGCGGCCCATTACTTCGCTACGGGCATTCAGGTAGTTTTTCAACACCAGCGAGATCTGACGGTTGGTGTCAGCATCTTCGCTCCAGGAGTCGGTCAGCACGTCTCCGATGAGGTTCACCTCTTCGGGTACTGCGTATTGGCTTTCGTCGCGGTATGGGTTGTTCGCAGGGAACAGGTTCTCGGAGATGTTTCTCACGTTGAACTTCATTCCTTTGCTGATCAGCTCGTCACCGAATTTATGTTTTACACCCGAGCTGGTTTTGCCGTCAGTCAATGTTACCAGCTTATCGATCACACGACCGCGCAATGCAGTCAGGTCGCGGCTGTATTTTTTCATCAACAGACGAAGCTCGTCTTTATGCTTCGCACGCTCTTCTTTGGTTGGGCGAGAGAAAAGTTTGGTATCGATTACCACACCTTTCATTGATGGCGGCGCTTTTTTCGAAGCATCCTTCACATCACCGGCCTTATCACCGAAGATTGCACGTAGTAATTTTTCTTCCGGAGTTGGATCAGATTCTCCTTTTGGAGTGATCTTACCGATCAGGATATCACCTTCTTTTACTTCTGTACCGACTTGTACGATACCGTTTTCGTCGAGGTTCTTCACAGTTTCCTCGCTTACGTTCGGGATCTCAGCGGTCAATTCTTCTTCTCCGCGTTTGGTATCACGCACTTCGAGTTCGAATTCTTCGATGTGGATCGAAGTAAAGATATCGTCGCGTACTACTTTCTCAGATATTACGATCGCATCCTCGAAGTTGTATCCCTGCCAAGGCATGAATGCAACCAGAAGGTTACGGCCCAATGCAAGTTCACCACCTTCGGTACCATAACCCTGGCAAAGCGGTTCGCCTTTTTTCACTTTCTGGCCTTTCAACACCATTGGTTGAAGGTTCAGGCAAGTGTCCTGGTTGGTACGACGGAATTTAACGAGGTCGTAAGAAACGCTGTCGTCGATGAAGCTCACCAAACGATCTTCGTCCGTACGGTCGTATTTCACGACGATCTTCTTCGCATCCACGAATTCGATTTCGCCGTCGCCTTCCGCTACTACCAATGCGCGGGAGTCCATTGCTACGCGGCGTTCCAGACCGGTTCCTACGATAGGAGCCTGCGGACGCAACAGAGGCACACCCTGGCGCTGCATGTTAGATCCCATCAAGGCACGGTTAGCATCATCGTGTTCCAGGAACGGAATCAACGAAGCCGCTACCGATACGATCTGATTCGCAGCAACGTCCATATATGATGCTTGCGAAGGATCCACCATTGGGAAGTCACCTTCGAAACGTGTTTTGATTTTATCAACGGTGAAGTTTCCTTCCTTATCCACAGAAGCATTCGCTTGTGCGATGTATTTGGAATCTTCTTCTTCCGCTGTCATATAGATCAGCTCGTCGGTCAGCTTACCAGCGCTATCGATCACCCGGTAAGGTGTTTCGATGAAGCCCATGCCGTTCACTTTCGCGAATACGCAAAGTGACGAGATCAGACCGATGTTCGGACCTTCCGGCGTTTCGATCGTACACAGACGCCCGTAGTGGGTGTAGTGAACGTCACGAACCTCGAAACCTGCTCTTTCACGGGAAAGACCACCAGGCCCGAGTGCCGACATACGACGTTTGTGCGTAATCTCAGCCAATGGGTTAGTTTGGTCCATAAACTGAGAAAGCTGGTTGGTACCGAAGAACGAGTTGATTACTGATGATAATGTTCTTGCATTGATCAGATCAACCGGTTTGAAATCTTCGTTGTCACGTACGTTCATACGCTCCTTGATGGTACGCGCCATACGTGCAAGACCCACGCCGAACTGTGCATAAAGCTGCTCGCCCACCGTACGTACACGACGGTTTGACAAGTGGTCGATATCATCGACTACTGCTTTCGCATTGATCAGACCGATGAGGTATTTCACGATGGAAACGATATCGCCGGTGGTCAGAACGCGCACGTCGAGGCTGGTATCCGATCCCAATTTCTTGTTGATACGGTAACGGCCTACATCACCCAGGTCGTAACGCTTATCCGAGAAGAACAAGCTCTGAATCACGTCACGTGCAGTTTGCTCATCCGGCGCTTCTGCATTACGCAGCTGACGGTAAATTTGCTCAACAGCTTCCTTGTCGGAGTTTGAGCTATCTTTTTGAAGCGTGTTATAAATGATGTTATAATCCGCTACGTTCATGTCCTCTTTGTGCATGATGATCGACTTCTGACCTGATTCCAGGATCACATCGATATCATCTGCAGAAATAGTAGAATCACGCTCCAGCAACACTTCGTTACGCTGGATAGAAACTACCTCGCCGGTATCCTCATCCACGAAGTCCTCAGTCCATGTACGGAGAACCCTTGCCGCCAACCGGCGTCCTACTGCCTTTTTCAGGTTAGCAGGTGTTGCGCTGATTTCCTCCGAAAGGCCGAACAGGTCGAGGATATCTTTATCAGATCCGAAACCGATCGCTCTCAGAAGGGTGGTTACCGGGAACTTCTTCTTACGGTCGATGTACGCGTACATCACGTTGTTCACGTCCGTAGAGAATTCAATCCAGGAACCTTTGAATGGAATAATCCGCGCAGAATATAGTTTGGAACCATTGGTGTGCTTGCTCATCGAGAAAAACACGCCCGGTGAACGGTGAAGCTGAGATACGATTACGCGCTCAGCACCATTGATCACGAACGAACCGCGTTCGGTCATGTAAGGAATGTTTCCGAGGAACACTTCCTGCTCAATGGTTTCAAATTCTTCATGATCGGCGTCGTTACAGATCAGACGCAGTTTCGCCTTCAAAGGCACTGCGTAAGTCAGACCGCGATCGATGGATTCGTCGACAGAATACTTCGGTGGTTCAAGGAGATAATCGATGAACTCAAGAACGAAGTTCTCACGAGAGTCGGCGATGGGGAAGTTTTCAGCGAAAACTTTGTAAAGTCCTTCTCCGGAACGGTCTTCAACCGACGTATCCAGACTAAAGAAATCACGGAACGATTGTACCTGGATTCCCAAAAGATCGGGATAATCGATAATCTGATTAATCCGCGAGAAGTTCTTTCTTGGTGTTTTTGGATTAATAGTAGCCAAGGCTATGTGTGATTTGGGTTAGCAGAAAAACTAATTAGTTTTAACCTAATCTATTGCCTCGTAGAGAAAGGTTAACCGTCCCTGTTC